>NZ_CAWUDO010000113.1:0-21392 GCF_963920935.1 Nostoc sp. CCY 9925
TCTCTACGGTTAACTTTTCGTTACATAGTTATAAATTTCCCCGCCGACTTACTTAACTCCTAATTCCTAATTCAGAAAGTTAGATTTTATCGGGAGCATCTCACTTTTGTAAAAACACGTTTGCCCTGGCGAATGAAATTCGCGGCTATACAGGCAAAAGCTACCGATCCTGGGTTTCAAATTCTTAGAGTCCGCGTAGGCGGACTTCGTTTGTGTAGCTGCGATTTTTAATCGCCTGGTATATTTGCTTTCTAGCGTTGCATTTTTAGCGTTATTTTAAATAATTAATATTAGTTATGACTAACATATTTAAGCTAATCAACCAAATTGCTAACGCAGAAACACAGTTATGTGACACTCAATTTATTGCACCTTGTGTCAAGGGTGGACGAGTTCATACACGAGTAGCCAAGATGGTCTACACCTTCAGACCAAAGCCTAGTAAATTTGAAGGTTGGGGCATATTTCAGCCTGTGGATGAAAAGACAGCAACAGTTGTGGAAGAAGCAGATTTACCCCAAATTGCCGAATATCTGCAACACTTTCCCCAAATACGCCTGCGGTTAGCACACCAACTGCGGGGACAAACTTGGTTAGCATACCCCGTAAATGAAGCAGATGTGCGTCAACGGTTACAGGTAGTTAAACCGATCGCCATCCATCTAGTAACTGAAGGTATCATCTTTGATCAAATCATAGCCCGTTGGAATGGACAATCCTGCTGGTTTGAGGAAATCGATCGCCGCACCGATCCGGCTATTGTTGAAACTCTGCAATCTGCCGTTAAGCAACTCATTCCTGTTGAAGAATTGCAATTCAAAGGCATAACGCCGGAAATTCGCACAGTGTATGAATTAGCAACTGGGCGGATTGAAGGCTTTGATCGACCCCAACAGGATGAAAAGCGACTGAGAAAGGCATTGCAAATCGGCGGCGGTGAATTAAAGCAGTTCCATGATCGCGGTGATTACTGGACAGTCGATTGGACAACCGCTGATGGTGTTCGCCACAGTAGCGCGATCGCCAAAACTGACTTGACTGTAATCAGTTCTGGTATTTGCCTAAGTGGATACGATCGCGACTTCGACTTGCAATCTTTAGTTGGTGTCATCGAACAACAAGAGTGGTGAATATATCAATTACGAATTATTATGAGTATCTTTTTTCACGAACAGCTTTACCGCACCAATGCTGTGATGGCAAAGTTGAAAAACTATCCTGTAACCATTTGTGGGGCGGGAGCATTAGGAGCTAACATTGCGGAAAACTTGGCTCGGTCTGGTTTTGAGAAACTTACGGTAATTGATCGCGATCGCATTGATGAGCGTAATCTTTCCACCCAGCCTTACTACCGTTCTGATGTTGGAGCATTTAAAGCGAAAATTTTGGCGAACAACTTATATCGAGCAATTGGTACTAAAGTTGATGCCAAAACAAAAGAATTGACATCAGCAAATGTAAATCAACTACTCCAAGCTAGCCAATTAATTATCGATGTTTTTGATAATAGCGTAGCACGTCAAATAGTAAAAGATTATGCCGACAAATTTAGCATTCCTTGTCTTCATAGTGGCTTAGCAGCTGATTATGCAGAAGTGATTTGGAATGATGTTTATCGCGTGCCTTCTGAGGTGAATGATGATGTTTGTGATTATCCGTTGGCACGAAACTTAGTAATCTTAACCGTTGCTGTAGCATGTGAAGCAATTGTCTCATTCATTGCCACAGCAGAACAGCGTAACTTCACCATTACCCTGAAGGATTTGACTGTTCAATCTCTGTTTTTGTAGATGGCGATCGCTGCCAAATACATCTTATGTGCTATTCAACCCTTTTTTTAACAAAAACTCCAAAAAAGGGTTAAAAAATTGCTAAATGCCCTTGATTAACTCATATCATGTCCGGTTAATCAAACTGAATAAAAATGTTTGTTCGTAGTGAGGACTAAAGTCCTCACTACGAACTGTTTATTATGGGTGATTTGGCGGACATCATATCACACCATCCCTTAGCACTTTTTTGGTGATTGTCTAACAGTTATTTTTTATGCTAAACATTTGTTAAGTTGTGAGTAAATTTGGCTAATATCCAAATTTCTACCAATAAAAACTGCTTGATTTTGAGGCGGAGTCTGCCATTCATCAGCATGTAAACTGTAGCGAGGACCACTCAGCTGAAAAATATGGCGTAAGTCGCTATCATTAAACCACAAAATGCCCTTGGCTCGAAAGACATCGGGTGGCATTTCTTCAGTAAGAAAGTTCTCAAATTTATGGACATCAAATGGTCTATCGGTTTGGAAAGAAATCGAAACAAATCCATCATTTTCTAAATGATGAGAGTGATGTTTATGATGTTCATGATGTTCATGGTTATGATGGTGATGTTCATCTTCATGAATATCTTCTGTATCATTGATTATATAGTCATTTCTTGGAGTCAAACCCACACCTAAAATTAATGGTAAGGCTACCTCCCCGTGTTTGGTATGTAGAATTTTCGCGCAATTTTTCTGACTGTGGATGAAATTTTCTACTTCTTTGAGTTTTTCTAGAGTTACTAGGTCTGTTTTATTTAGGAGAATCATATCTCCATAGATAATTTGTTTTAAAGCAGCTTCACTATGGAAATGCTCTTCATTAAACGCTTCAGTATCTACGACTGTCAGAATAGAGTCAAGGTTTGTTAAATCCCTTAATTCTGTACCTAAAAAAGTTAAGATGATTGGTAGTGGATCGGCAACACCAGTCGTTTCAATAACTAAATAATCAATGCGGTCTTCTCGTTCTAAAACTCGATATACTGCATCTACTAAATTATCATTTATAGTACAACAGATACAGCCATTGGTCAGTTCTACCATGTCTTGGTCTACAGAAATTAGCAATTGGCTGTCGATGTTAATATCACCAAACTCATTCACGAGTACGGCGACTTTTAAATCTTGTTTATTTTTGAGAATTTGATTTAGCAGTGTAGTTTTACCACTACCTAAAAATCCTGTGATAATAGTAACAGGCATTCCTTGTTTAGGAATATCAAGACTTGGGTTTGAAGTTGATGCTGTTAGTTGAGTCATAATCAATTCAACCTTAGGTAAATTGCAAAAATGTTAGTAGTTATTGTCTTAAGACTGGATTAAGCAACTGACTACATTCTACAATAATGATAATCGTTATCATAGTAGCGCAAAAAAAGTTTGATGGTGCAACCTAGATGGAGAAAAGTTGAAGCAGGCAGCTATGCTGATGGCAGAGGTCAGTTTTGGCTAAAGCATTTTTTCTAAGAACTGCTTGGCGCGATCGCATTTCGGATTCTCGAAAAACTCACTTGGAGCAGTATCTTCTGCTAAGGTTCCCTGGTCGAGAAACATAATTCGATTGGCGACTTCCCTCGCAAAACCCATCTCATGAGTAACGATCGCCATTGTCATTCCAGATAACGCTAAAGCTTTCATCACTTCCAGCACATCTTTTACCATTTCTGGGTCTAAAGCAGAAGTGGGTTCATCAAACAAAATCATCTCTGGTTCCATTGCTAATGCGCGAGCGATCGCTACCCGCTGTTTCTGTCCCCCGGATAGTTTGGATGGATAGACATCAGCTTTTGCCTCTAAACCTACCTTTGCCAGCAATTCTAAACCATGTTTCTCTGCTTTTTGCTTCTCTATTTTCTTGACCTTGATGGGCGCATAGATGACATTTTGCAGCACTGTCATGTGGGGAAACAAATTAAAATGTTGAAATACCATCACCAAATGTTGACGAACCTTAGCGATATTTGCTTTAGGATTGGTGATTTCTTGTTCTTGAAAATAAACTCTTCCTCTGGTGGGTTGTTCTAGCAAATTCATGCATCGTAAAAAGGTAGACTTACCGGAACCAGAAGGCCCTAATATAGCAACCACTTCCCCCCGATAAATCTGGGTAGAAATATCTTTAAGCACATCGAGTTGACCAAAGGATTTACA
Organism: Nostoc sp. CCY 9925; assembly: GCF_963920935.1. Taxonomy (NCBI): domain Bacteria; kingdom Bacillati; phylum Cyanobacteriota; class Cyanophyceae; order Nostocales; family Nostocaceae; genus Nostoc; species Nostoc sp. CCY 9925. The sequence goes on from NZ_CAWUDO010000113.1 coordinate 3,971, forward strand.
CAAGAATTCCGTGCGAATTACTGCATTACTCACTTTGCCGTAATCTCCTTTCTAAAGTTGATGCGCCGAAGGTCAGACCCATTACTAAAACATAATAAATTAACCCCGCAAATAGCAAGGGTTCAAAATAAATATATTTATTTGCACCGACGATTTGGGCACTGCGTAATATTTCTACCACACCAATTGTTGACACCAAAGCAGAATCTTTCAGCAGTCCAATAGTTTCATTTACTAATGCTGGCAGAATGTTCTTCAAGGCTTGGGGCAAAATCACATCCCACATCATCAACCAATAAGAAACACCCATAGATAACGCCGCTTCACTTTGCCCTTTATCTACAGCTTGAATTCCACCCCTGATGGTTTCCGACATGTAGGCCCCCGAATTCAGGGTAAAAGTTAGTACCCCTGCCTCCAATGCCGAAATATCGTAACCTGTAAGTTGGGGTGTCGCATAGTAAACCAACGCCAGTTGTAGCAGCAAAGGTGTGCCTCGGAAGATTGAGGTGTAAGCATTAGCAACCCAGGTAAGCGGCTTGATGCCGATAATTTTTGATAGAGAGAGTATTGTTCCCCAGATTAAACCCAGTGTTACAGATAATAGGGTAAACAACAAAGTTAAAGGAATTCCCCGCAGAATAAAGGGAATATCAGGAAATATTCTAGTAAAGTCGAGGTTCAATCCTTTTTTGACAGGAGTTGAGGATGTAGTATCGGCGATAATGTTTTGGGAAAACCACTTATTTACTAGTTGATTTAATGTGCCATCGTCCTTCATTTGTTGCAGGACTTTGTTAAAAGGTTCGACTAAAGTAGAATTTTTAGGAAATGCGATCGCCGATCCACTTGCTTCTTCTGAAGGAATAATATTAAATTCTAACTCTGGGTTGGCTTGGGCGAATCCTTTAGCCACAGTATCTTCAACAATTGCCGCATCAATTCGCCTAGATTTGATTTCTTGAACTACTTCCGGCACCTTATTGAGTTGCTTTAGCTGAATACCCGCAACTTTTTGGGCAATTTTTTTAATATTTTGCTCCTGTATAGTTCCTAGTTGTACCCCAACTTTTTTTCCTGACAAATCTTGCGGCTGGTTCAGGTTGCTACCCTTAGCAGCGACAATCGTATCTTTGGCTTCATAATAAATAATCGAAAAATCAACATTTTTTTGGCGTTCTGGAGTTGGAGTCATCCCCGCCATCACAAAGTCTGCTCGATTTGCTTGGAGTGCAGGAATTAAGCCATTAAAATCAGATTCCATGATTTTAAGTTTAAACCCTAGTTTTTCAGCAAGGGTTTTGGCAATATCTATATCAAAGCCAACGATTTGACTTTCACCTGTTTTAGTATCATAAAACTCATAAGGCGGATAATCTGGTGAAGTAATCATCGTTAGCGTGTCTTTCTCTAAAGAGGCAGCAGCTTTGAGGGAATTGCTATGTCCTGTGATGATATTGATTACTACTATTCCTACAAGGAGTATCATTAATAGCCATACTTTTGTTTTTTTCACAGACTTGAAAAATTTTTAATGGATTTGATAATTATATAAATCCACTCTGATTTTGCCAGGATTTCAACAATTACGATTTCTCTACAACTTTGACGAAAAAATATAAGAGACGTTGCATTACAACGTCTCTACATGTGTTGGAATAACTCAAAATAGCTATATATTCCCCTCTACGCACATAGCCGAGTTGAATTACTCGTTTTCATTCAAGCGTTGTACGCTCCAAAAATGCTCTGCAAATGCGACGGCAGGGTGAATTGGAGCTTTGGGCTTGGTTTTAAGTACCATAGAAGCTTCATGAGGTAGGCGATCGCTCTTGGTTGAGTTACACTTCTCGCAAGCTGTTACAACGTTATCCCAGCTGTGCTGTCCACCTTTGGAACGAGGAATCACATGGTCAAGGGTTAAACGCTTACCGCTACCACAGTATTGGCAAGTGTGATTGTCTCGCTTGAGTACTTCACGACGATTCACAGGAGGTACTTTCCAGTGTCGTTCTGGATTACCCGTTGTCAAACGGATATGTTCCGGAACTTGTAGTACAACACTGGGTGAGCGCACTTCCCACTGCTTTGTACTGCCAAAATCCAATGATTCTGCTTGACCAGTAACTAACAGTACTATTGCTCGTTTGATGTTGATGCGTGCCAATGGTAGGTAGTTCTTAGAGAAGACCACCACCGAATTTTGTAGTATGTGTGGTTGCTGAGTTTGCTGCTGGACTTGCATGTGTAAAAAACTCCTCAAAAAAATAACCCCCACCTCTGGTTATCAGGAGCGGGGGTCAGGTCGTTGATACTTTTTTCCTAGTTATGGGTGCTATGAGACAGTTGCACCTCCCGCTGTAGATAATTCGATCTGGATTTAGCCAAAGGGCGATCGCTTTTTGGATGCTTTCACTTGCAGACTGAGCCACCAATAACCAATACGTCCTCTCAAACGCACACGCGCCAAGTATTCTGCCTGAACCCTTGCTCGGTTGACAATGCATCATGCTATCAATGGTTGAAGAGAATTTGCCGATCATCGAAACCTTGTAGTATTTGTAGTGTAAACTAATTTTATAATACAGGTTGTAGTATTTATTTGTCTAGTGTAAATATTTTTGGGGTATGAGGGCAGATAATAATTTGCCGAATATCTAAAGTTTGAACAGCATATTCTTCAATTATGACACTTTCTTTGCCATTAGTTGCCCTAAAGGACTTCCAAATAAAAAAATAACCAATCGCTAAGCGATCAGTTCTTGGGCAGTTCTTGGGCAGTTCTTGGGCAGGGGAAGAAGAATACGATAATAAGATGAATTTTGGGCGCTGAGAAGTCCTTTGTATGTTTTATTGTTACAATGCAAATGGTTTACTTCACCCGAATTGGTGTCTGATAAGCCTCTGTCCAGTAGCATTGCGATTATTGGTAAGCGCCTCCGTTGCACAGCATTAAAGTAAGTAGGCACATCTTGATTAATACAAGTTACCGATTAGTTTGTTCGATAGTGCAAAAAGCTGTGCATTTCATCCAGGGCAGTAAAACTTCTAGGGTACAAGGTAACCTTAGGGTTCGCTCAGGGTTACACCAAGCGAAGTCGAGGTGTAAGAAATTCATAGTCTGCGGTAGGGCATTCGTGGACTTAAAACAAAGCTCAGTGCCTCCTAAGCAATAGCTGGATTCGCTGAGAACTTTAGACTGATGCAAGCATACAGTCTAGGAGTATGTCACAAAAGTAGATGTTTTTGTTTCAAGCCGGAGTTACTCGACTATCAGTCTAAGGTTATGCATCCACAACCTGCTTATGGCAGGTTTTATCGTCTTTAACTTTTATTCGTAGATATTTTACAAAAAATCTCATGACACAAATTCAGTCTCAACTAAAGCGCACAGAAGAACTGCGCCAGTTATTGCAACAAGCCAGCTATGCTTATTACGTCTTAGACGCTCCAATTATGGAGGATGCAGTCTATGACCAGTTATATCGAGAATTACAACAACTGGAAATTCAATATCCAGAATTAACCACACCAGATAGTCCGACTCAGCGCGTGGGTGAGAGACCGGCAACTCAGTTTACCTCGGTGCGCCATAATATTCCGCTGTATAGTTTGGAAAATGCGTTTAATATCAGTGAGTTACAAAACTGGGAACAACGGTGGCGGCGACAAGTACCTAAACTAGACTCAGTGAAATATGTCACTGAACTGAAAATTGATGGTTCTGCATTGGCTCTGACGTACCAAAATGGGATTTTAGTCAGGGGTGCAACCAGGGGTGATGGGGTGATGGGTGAAGATATCACCCAAAATGTGCGGACAATTCGCTCAATTCCTCTACGGTTGAATTTTGAAGGTTTAGAAATTTTAGAAAGGGTGGAAGTCCGAGGCGAGGCTTTTTTGCCGTTGGAAGTGTTTAAACAAATTAACGAGGAAAGGCAAAAAGCAGGTGAGCAATTATTTGCTAATCCTCGTAATGCCGCAGCTGGTACACTCAGGCAACTAGACTCGCGCATTGTCGCTAAGCGGCGATTAGATTTTTTTGCTTACACCTTGCATATTCCTGGTAGAGATGACGCCAGCATTGCTAATACCCAATGGGAAGCGTTGGAGTTGTTAGAAAAAATGGGTTTTCGAGTCAACCCCAACCATAAATTGTGTGCTTCCCTTGCAGAAGTGGCAGAATATTACGAATATTGGGATACGGAACGGCTGAATTTACCCTACATGACTGATGGGGTAGTAGTGAAGTTGGATGCTTTTAAACTTCAGGAACAACTAGGCTTTACGCAAAAATTCCCCCGCTGGGCGGTAGCTTTGAAGTATCCAGCCGAAGAAGCACCCACCCGTGTGGAAAATATAGCTGTGAATGTGGGGAGAACCGGGGCGTTAACGCCGTTAGCCCAGATGCGCCCAGTACAATTGGCGGGGACGACAGTTTCCCGCGCTACTTTACATAATAGCGATCGCATTGCTCAATTAGATATCCGCATTGGCGACACTGTGATTGTCCGCAAAGCTGGGGAAATCATCCCAGAAGTGGTCAGGGTACTCAAAGAACTTCGTCCTGCTGACACCGAACCCTTTGTTATGCCTACTGATTGCCCAGTCTGCGGTCAATCGGTGGTGCGAGAATCAGGTGAGGCCGTGACTCGCTGTGTCAATGCTTCTTGTGCAGCAATTCTCAAGGGTTCCATTGAACATTGGGTAAGTCGTGATGCCTTAGATATTAAAGGCATGGGGGAAAAGTTGGTATACCAACTCGTTGATAAAGGTTTGGTACATTCCGTTGCCGATTTATATGAGTTGACACAAGAGAGATTATATGATTTAGAAAGAATGGGGAAAAAGTCGGCAGAGAAATTGATAGATGCGATCGCTCAATCAAAAAACCAACCTTGGTCAAGGGTATTGTATGGTTTAGGCATCCGTCATGTCGGCAGTGTGAATGCTCAATTGTTGACTCAGAAATATTCCACTGTAGAAGAATTAGCAACAGCAAAACAGTCAGATATTGAAGGTATTTACGGTATTGGTGCTGAAATTGCTCAATCTGTTTATCAGTGGTTTCGGATTGATGCCAACCAAACGTTAATACAACGCTTGCAGACAGAAGGATTGCAATTTACTGCCACACAATCAACAGAAACAGTTAATGACAGTAATCAAAAGTTTGCCGGAAAAACTTTTGTAATTACAGGTACACTGCCAACCATAAAACGGGATGAGGCGAAGGCATTGATTCAAAAATCTGGCGGAAAAGTCACTGATTCAGTCAGTAAAAAAACAGATTATTTGGTAGTTGGAGAAGATGCTGGTTCTAAGTTAGAAAAAGCCATTTCATTAGGAATTACCCAGCTAAACGAGGCGCAGTTGTTGGAGATGACTGAGAATTGATGCCACTCTAACTCAATCCCTGCTGTTGCAATCAATATCTCATTCACCCAAGCCATATCCGGTTCTGACAAAGTAGGAATCGGAGGGCGGCTGTAATTAAATCATATTTTTATCCATCCAGCGCCAAATTTGGTCAATAATTCCTCATCAAATTTTCAACTAGAAATCCGCTTCTCAACTATTAACATTAAGCCTTTCAATTTCCCTTCTTCGGTAAAACTTTGGCTCGTGCGACATTTATTCTCGTTATTTATAAGATTAATCATTTCTGTTGCAAACAATTTGCCCGTCGTTTTATTCCAGATATTAAAAATAATAATGCTATCTCCATGTTCACGTGCAATAGTGGTAAAATTTTCCCATAAGGGAATATCCACTGCTTCTATTTCAATTTCATCATTACTAATTACCTTACCAATAAAACTGTTAGTGACAATTCTACCGTCGGCATAGTGGTAAGTATTAGTTTGTAGCCATTGATTGTCAACTATTTTTTGTGTAATTTCCGCTTCAAAACGTTCTATTTCTTGAGCATTAGCATCCATTCTGACCCAGTAGCCTGACCAAGTGCCAATATGTTTGGGGAAAACCTCAAAATCAGTCAATTGTTTTGGCATATTACTAATACAAACAAAGCTTGTCTACCTATGTTTTCTTTATACATTAAAGAGCGGCACTCATACAAAAAGATTTTGTATTTATGAGAACAGGAAATAGGCAACAGGTTCAGCAGTGCGTTGGGGAGCCAGTGCGGTCTTCTCCCAAGGGGAGACGCCAAGGGCGATGGGGGTTTCCCACTCTCACAAGTTTTGGTGCTAGACAGTTCGTTTACTGAAGAGAGTTTCGGCGATTCGGTGAGGTGTGTAGATGAAGATTCAATAGAATATTTTACCGATATAGTTGGGTAAATTTTGGTATTTTTGGTAGGATTCTACCTAGCATCAATTTGATGAAAAAAACCTCTAAAACGCCTTTTCCATGAAAAGAAGACAATTTCTTGGCTTCCTGGGTATAGCAGTTGCTGGCTTATTGCTAGCCATTGGTTTACCTTTAGTTACTCCTTCTCCCGTAATTGCCCAGTCAAACAACATACTTGTGTCAGCCGCCGCTAGCTTAAAAGATGCGCTGGAAGAAATTAAGCCTTTGTACCAACAAAGTAAATCAAATGTGAATGTTACTTATAATTTTGGGGCTTCTGGTGCTTTGCAGCAACAAATTGAGCAAGGTGCGCCAGCAGATATTTTTATTTCGGCAGCTAAAAAACAAGTAGATGCCTTAGAGACAAAAGGACTTCTCTTGCCAGGTAGCCGTGCCAATCTAGCAAATAACCGTCTGGTTTTGATAGTGGCTCAGGATGTTGTGGACGTCAGTAGCTTCTATAATTTAACTGATGCCAAAATTAAAAAAATTGCGATCGGTGAACCCAGAAGCGTACCCGCAGGGCAATATGGGGAGCAAGTCTTAAAGAAATTAAAACTTTACGATCGCCTTAAACCTAAATTAGTGTTTGCTAACAATGTGCGTCAAGTCTTAGCAGCAGTAGAAACTGGCAATGCCGAAGCCGGTCTAGTTTATGCCACTGATGCCAAAATCTCCAACAAGGTAAAGGTTGTAGTCGCTGCTGATGAGAAGTTTCACTCACCGATAGTCTATCCGATCGCTGTCCTCAAAAGCAGTAAAAATCCTTCTGCGGCCAAGGAGTTTGTCCAGTTTTTATCTAGCGCTCAAGCGAAAGATGTACTCAAAGAATATGGGTTTCTTGTGCCTAAATAGCTAGCAGCTTGTTCGAGCAACTCTAGTGGTCTATGTCTTCATAGGTTTGTAGTCAGCACTTTAGTGCTTAAAAAATTAAGGACTAAAGTCTTTACTACAAACATATATGACGATTAAAATCAATCAAATGAACCACTAGATTCTTTCTTCTGTTTGTGTTGTTTAACTACACAGTTATAGGATATTCAGCATCAGTTTTTATCTTATTGAAATTATCAACAGACAAATACTGAATTGGGTGTAAATGAAAAAGCAAATTTATACTTATAAACGTTAGTGACAAAAAATAATTAATTACAATAATGTCTGTTTAAAAAGTGCGGAAATACTAATGTCTATAACTTTTGGTTGATGAGATTACTAGCCACTCAAACGAAAATTCTCCTAAGATTTCAAAAAATCTCAAGAAGAAAATATGTCCAGAATCAAAATTACTAACTTGCAACCTGACAACCAAGTTAAAGAACAGAAACTATCTGAGGTAGATATGATGGGAATCACTGGAGGAATTGAAGTAAAGCTTTTAGGTGATAATTTTGTCGATTTGAGATTCAACGGTTTTATATTGACGATTTAAATTTAGCAGCACATTCAACAGACAAAGACTCTACAATAATTAAGCGTAACCCAGCGTATTTGTTGGGTTACGCTTCTCTGCTGTATTTAAGAAGCTGCGGATTGTAACTTTTCTAGTCGTGCTAGTACTTCTGAACTGTGAATAGTTGGGTTAACTTTGACAAAAGTCTCGCGCAAAGTGCCTTGAGGATCGATGATAAAACTGTGGCGCATAGATAAGAAACTCAGCCACGAACCGTAAGCTTTACTCACTGAACCATCAGTGTCAGCTAACAGGGGAAATTTTAATCCCTCTGAATCACAAAACTTGGCGTGGGAATCAATGTCATCAGCACTGACACCAAGAATTTGGGTGTTTTTTCCCAGATATTTGGGTAAATCTTCCTGGAAACGACGAGCTTCTATAGTGCAACCGGAGGTGAAGTCTTTGGGATAAAAGTACAAGACTACCCACTTACCGCGAAAGTCAGAGAGGGAAATTTTGCCATCACCTGTGTTGGTTGGCAAAGTAAACTCTGGTGCGGCTTGATTAATTGCAGGAAGTTTACCACCAAGCGCATCGGCAGTGGGGATAAAATTCAGCCAGCTAATAAGAGAAATACAACTGGCAAATAATATGCTTAAAAAAGTGCGGCGGGAAATCATGGTGCAAACCAGAATGACAACTTTACACAAGTTTACAATTCCTAGTTGCTACTAATCTCACTCTGAGTCAGATTGGGGAGGGATATCTGTGCTTTCGATGTATTGGCTATCTAGGAGAAAGGCTCCTTTAGCAAAGCGAATACCCCAATATCCGCCAGGTCTACGGTCAAGAACTATACCTTCTTCCCCAATGTGAATCACATCAGGGGGGCGGAGCATGGGCATAGGTTCAGCAGTTTTAACATAGGGCGGTAGCGCTACAACACGGACTTTACTACCAATAGGAAATTCTTTAGACATATTGAAAAAGCTAGCTTCAAAATAGGAATTAGGGAGTGGGGAGTGGGGGAAGCAACGTTTTTGATGTTTGCTTGGGGGATTTTCCCGTAATTAACTAGCTTTAAAGTAGGTAGTGGGGAGTAGTGGTTTAGCAATGCTAAACCACTACGGGGTTTAGGGGTCAAGAGATTTTTATACTCTTGTTGTGTGAGTCATTATAGCAACTTGCAGTAGTTAGCACAACTGGACTAACTACAATCGTTAAGTTGACACCAATGAACATGTTGTGCCCCTACGATTATCTATAGAAGAAAGATCTTCTTTCACCATTCCCTTTCCCTACCCTAAAAATAGGGAAAGGGAAAGGAGATCGATTTTTTCCCCTTTCCCGTCTTCTGCAAGAAGTCTGTATAACTGTTTAATTTTTGGCTATGGAAAAAAGTGCCTGGACATTAGTCAAGGGTAAGTGCCACAGTATTTCCGGTTGCCAAGTATCTGGTTCAAAGTCGGAGTGAAGACCGCGTTGGTATGCTTGCCAGAGTCGATCCCAGCTAAATTGTTGTTGAGAATTTAGGTTTTTATGGATGACTCGTAACAATCCCAGCCCCAGCATCAAGTTAGTTATAGTAAATTTTGTACCTAATAAAAATGCCTGTAATTCTGCTTCGCCAATGGGGTCTGTACCATAACCTGTAAGAACGTGAACTCCGTCATGGAGTTGTTTGCGACGGCTACCTGTAGTGAAGGGTTTGAGGTTGTGTTCGTGCAGGAAATTTGCCCAACTTCTGCCAAAAGTGCCAGTAGGGAGGGAAACCAATTTTTCTATTTCGACAATTGGAGAAACATTTTTTCTCTGTATTTCTGTGAAGCGATCAAGTAGATCTAATACTTGTTGCACGCGAGGAGGAAGATCCGGGGAAGCCGCAGAGGGTTGCATCATAATCTATCTTGGAATGAGATGGGCGATATTGCCCATCCCAGATTGATTAACTTTTTTTAAAGACTAAAGGTGGTTATTGAGGATTGCGTTGTTGACGACGCTGTTTGAAGTTTTGCTGGAGTTGTTCGAGTTTTTGCCGCTGTTCGGTGGTTAAAACTGCTTGAATTTGTTGTTTCTCTGATTCTCGAATTTGTCGCATTTGGGTTTTTTGTGCTTCGGTCAGATTCAAGTCTGCAAAGTTCTTACCTCCACCTCGGCGCTGACCCGCTTGGCGTTGACCTTGTTGACCTGCTTGGCGCTGAGCTTGACGCGCTTGCTTAGCTGCTTGTAACTTGGCTTTTTGTTCTGGAGTCAAAACTGCTTCAAATTTGGCGCGGCTATCCTGGCGAATTGCCTGAATTTGGCTTTTTTGTGCATCGGTTAGCCCCAATTCTGCCCAAGGGCCCTTTGATTTTTGTGGAGTTTGTGCAAGTAACAGAGGTGAGGGAGAGGCTGTTTGAGCTACGACAGCGAAGGAAGTTGTAGTTAAACTTAAAGCGATCGCTCCAGCAATTAATGATAATGTTTTGAGTTTCATTACTTATTTCGTGGTTCTTGCCTGTGTGGATGCCACCATCATAAGAATTTATCCTCAATAGTTACATGAGGAGAAAGTCACGGTTATGCCTATGACTTTAGTCATGATTCAATTATGACTAAGGTGACTGACAATAGTAGAAGTTAAGAGTTAGGAGTTAAGTGTTGAGAGTTAGCAATTAGGTATTGATCATGAATCCTATAATTCAAATTAAAAAACATGCTTTTCCATCTCTGCTTTATTTAGAATGGATATTACTGACAATCACTGCTTTAATAGGAGTTATTCCACCTCCTTTACGGCGATTTCGTCCAAGACATACAGAGCTATCAATTTGCGGTACATTTCCAGATTTATCAATTTGTAATTTATTGCCAGAATTGTCAATTTATAGTCTGATTATTTTTGCGTTAATGGGGTTATGGTTACCCAAAAATAATCGTAAAAGTAAATTAATATACACAGCTATTCAAATTTTATTGATTTTACTGACTGGACTTGTTGGCGAAAGATTTGCTCGCCTTTTTCCGTTTCTTTACATAATTTTAGTGACTCGCAGCTGTCTAATTTTTCAGTTACCTGGGCGTTTATTCATTACAAGTCTGTCATTTACTTTATTTTTACTGACTACACAATTAAAATATCAATTATTCAGTTTTCAATCTTCACCACAGGCTCAAGAACGTTTTCGATTTCTGAGCTTGAACTGGTCATTGGTGTTTGGTCTGAGTTTAGTTTTTGTCTTGTTGATGATGAATGCCGTATTATCTGAACGATACAGTCGCGAAAAACTCGCTATTGCTAACGAAAAACTTCGCCAATATGCCATGCGAATTGAAAATCAAGCTACTTTGGAAGAACGAAACCGTATTGCTCGTGAAATTCATGATTCATTAGGGCACTCTCTAACTGCTTTAAATCTCCAATTAGAAACTGCTTTAAAACTGTGGCCATCTAATCCAATGAAGGCTGAGACATTTCTGGCAACGGCAAAAGAATTAGGTTCAAAAGCACTCAAAGATGTCCGTCAATCTGTTTCAACTATGCGTTCTAATCCTTTACAAGATCAATCTTTAGAACGTGCGATCGCTGGTCTTGCAGAAGATTTTCATCGCTCAAATGGTATTCTACCAATTTATCAAATCAATCTGGAATATTCTTTACCGCCTGAAATTAATACTGCTATTTATCGGATTACTCAAGAATCTTTGACAAATATTTCTAAATATGCATCTGCAACAGAGGTAAAAATAGAACTCACTACTATCAGAAGTAATTTACGATTGATAATTCAGGATAATGGTAGAGGTTTTGATATAAATCAAAATACTACTGGTTTTGGACTTCATAGTATGCGCGATCGCACTTTAGCATTTGGAGGTGAATTTAATATTAATACTACTCCTGGTTCTGGTTGCAAAATTACAGTTCATATTCCCTTAACGAGGTTAACATGAGTATTAAAGTATTACTGGTAGATGACCAAAGTTTAATTCGTCAAGGATTAAGAGCGTTATTAGAATTAGAACCAGATTTAGAAATAGTAGGAGAAGCAGAAAACGGTGAAGAAGCAATTAATTTTGTTGCCGAACTTCAGCCAGATGTCGTATTGTTAGATATCAGAATGCCGATTATGGATGGAGTTGCAGCCACGCGGGAAATTCAAAAACGTTTTCCCAAAACGAAGATTTTAGTACTCACCACTTTTGATGATAATGAATATGTTTCAGCAGCGCTGCAAAGTGGGGCAATGGGTTATTTATTGAAAGATACACCCTCAGAAGAATTAGCTGTTGCTATTCGCGCTGTATATAAAGGATACACGCAATTAGGCCCAGGAATAGTCAAAAAACTGTTGACTCAGTTTTCTCAACCTGCACCAACTCAGTCAGCACCTGTACCATCTAGTTTAACTGAACTGACTCCTAGAGAAAAAGAGGTTTTGCGGTTAATTGCTACAGGCGCTAGCAACCGAGAAATTGCTCAAGAACTCTACATTTCTGAGGGGACAGTCAAAAATCATGTTACAAATATTTTAAACAGGTTGAATTTGCGCGATCGCACTCAAGCTGCAATTTGGGCAAATACCTATTTATCCTATTTGAATGACCCAAGTTAGATAATTATTAAAAGCGGAGAGGGAACGAGCAACAGTTTGATACCCCATAATTAAAAACTACCAAATGTGAGATTTTGGTGCACTGTTACACCAATAATTACTAATTAGTAATAAATTTCTTGTGCAAATAAATTATTTAAATAACTGCAAGCATTCATTTTTTAAAATGCCTTTCTTGACTTTGATGTTTCTAAATGACTGAGCAATCACTTCTTCACAAGATATATTAATTTGTGATTGATTGACCAAAACCAAATCTTGAATTGAAGCACCATATACAATTTCTGATAAACCACTCCAAACACAAGCAGTTGCACACATCGGACAAGGTTCGCCAGTTGTATATATGCTATAACCTTCTAAAGAGGGGTTTTTAAGTTTAGCTGTTAAACTACGAATGACGTTAATTTCAGCATGAGCTGATGGATCGTTATCTCTTTTGACGGTATTATGACCTACGGCGACGACTTCGTTATCTTTAACAATCACTGCACCGTAAGGCGCATCACCTTTTTTAGCTTCTGCCAACGCTAAACGCATAAAATATTCTGAGTTCATATAAGCTGGAGATAACATCACGACAATGTTTAATCATATCGCGTTTCTAATGTTATAACTAGGAATTAAAATTGGTTAGTGGTCGAATATGTTATTGAGTAAAGAAACCACAGATTTTTACTTAAAAGACTTGGAAACACCTTTGGGTCAAGCCATCAATTTAACCCTTGCGGTCTTGGTGCTAATTTCATCAGGAATTTTTGTAGCAGAAACTTATAATCTTCCTGATTATGTTCGCTTTCAGTTGAGCGTAGCTGATACTGCGATCGCCATTATCTTCCTGATAGAATATATACTCCGTCTCTGGAGCGCAGAAAACAAAATTAAGTATATTTTTAGCTTTTATTCGATTATTGATTTAATGGCAATTCTGCCATTATTTTTAGGGATAGTTGATATCAGATTTATCCGCCTGCTGCGATGGTTTCGGATTTTACGATTAATTAGATTTATCAATAGAAAATATTTATTCGCCAGTATCAGCACCGAAGATGGGATAATTTTTGCGCGAATCTTATTTACATTATTTGCAATTGTTTTTGTTTACTCAGGCTTAATTTATCAAGTCGAGCATCCGGTTAATCCTGAAAAATACGCTACATTTTTGGATGCATTTTATTTCTCGGTTGTCACAATGACAACTGTAGGCTTTGGCGATGTGATCCCCATTTCTGAATTAGGGCGATCGCTAACAGTACTGATGATTTTTACAGGAATTGCCTTGATTCCTTGGCAAGTGGGAGATTTGATTAAGCAAGTTGTGAAAACAGCTAATCAGGTAGAAACAGTGTGTTCCAATTGTGGTTTGGCTTTCCACGATGTCGATGCTGTGTTTTGTAAAAGCTGTGGGACTAAGTTACCTAATCGCAGGGTTAATTGACCAAGAACACGCAAATACCGAAAGAAGAGACGCGGAACGTCTAGAGAAGGAAGCACCTGCTGATCAGAAAGTAAATTTACAGGACTTACGCACTCAGATCCCCCAACCCCCTTAAAAAGGGGGCTTAGAGGTTCCCCCCTTTTTAACTACGGTGTAGACACATCTGTGTAGGAAACCAAAATCCTCGTAGAGCCGTCATTATCCTCCTTAAAAAGGAGGACTTTGAGAGGTTTTTGCCCCCCTTGGAAAGGGGGGTTGGGGGGATCAAAAGCCTGTGGCGCAACTCTAGAAGACTTGTGTGTAAACCGTAGCCTTTTAAAGGGAGCTAGGGGGGATCTATGTTTCAGGCTTCAGTGCGTAAGTCCTAATTTATTCAACAAGATCGACAAAAATATTCCTTGTTGGAATCAAAAGGCTTCAGATATGCGATGTCCCTGCATCCTGTTCAAAGATGTTTTAATTTGAATTGATAACAATGTCAATTTTAATACATACATCTATGAAGATGTTGATGATTTTATGTCTCTAGAAGTAAGACTAGAGTGATATTAGCTTGATTTAATGGATTAGTTGAATTTTTAGTAATTAAATAATAAAGATTGCATCTCAATTAGATATTTTGAAGATTATTTAAAGTATTTTATCCTTTGTTTCACAAAAAAAATAAACTTAAATAATCCCGATCGCGTTTAATATTTAGATAAAAATTCAGCACAAAAGATGAAGTAGTGCATTGTGAAGTTTCCGAAAAGTTATAGTATCCGCTGCTTATAAGTTACAATCTGTAGCTCATCTATATACTGTGCTATTTTATACATTATTTTTTGATTATTTCTATAATTCCACTTCTAAATTTTGGTAAATGTAGCTCGCTCTAGACAATTTAGTGAGGTATTAAAAATATAAAAGATGAGTAGCAATAGTAATAATTTAGAGCAGATCAATACATTAACTGAACTCACAAAAATTCCAGTTAGCCAAACACCCGATGGAAATCAACTCTGTATTCATCAGATGTTTGAAATTCAGGTAGAGCGATCGCCCCAAGCAACTGCTGTAGTATTTGAAAACAACCAGCTGTCTTATCAGCAGCTAAACCAACGAGCAAATCAACTGGCGCATCACCTACGTACTTTAGGTATAAAACCTGAGAAGATTGCCGGTATTTACCTGGAACGGTCTTTAGAAATGGTGGTAGGACTATTAGGAATTCTCAAGGCTGGAGGCGCATACTTACCTTTAGATCCGGCATATCCATCAGAACACTTAGCCTACATCTTAGAGGACAGCCAGATATCAGCGATCGTCACCACACAAGAATTAGTAAGTAGTTTACCTAATCATATAACTCATGTTGTTTGTCTAGATTCAGATTGGCAAGTGATTAGCCAAAACAACCAAGAAAATCTCGTTAGTAATACGACACTTGATAACCTGATATATACGATCTACACTTCCGGTTCTACAGGACGCTCCAAAGGTGTAATGATTACTCATCGTGGGATCTGCAATCAAATCACATGGAGACAAACAACTTTTAGATTGACTCAAGCAGACAAAGTTTTACAAAATATTTCTCTGAGCTTTGACCCTTCAGTGTGGCAGATTTTCTGGCCGTTGTGTTGGGGAGCGGAATTGATTATGGCTCGTCCTGGTGGAAATCTGGATACTAGATATCTTGTTGAGTTAATTCTCCAACAGCAAATCACCGTTATGGCCTTAGTACCTTCCATGCTGCGGGTATTACTAGACGAGAAGGAAATTGAGAATTGTCAATCTCTCAGGCACATTACTTGTGGTGGCGAAGCCTTACCTGTGGAACTCATACAGCGTTTCTTTGCTAAATTGAACTTAGACGACGTTCTATATAATTGTTACGGCCCGACAGAAGCTTCCATTGATGCCACTTTTTGGAAATGCGATCGCACTAGTAATTATCTCATTGCTCCCATTGGTTGCGCGATCGCCAATACACAGATTTATATCCTGAACGAGAATTTAGAACCTGCGGCTATTGGTCAATCAGGTGAACTACATATTGGCGGTGCTGGACTTGCTCGTGGCTACCTCAACCGTCCCGATTTAACCAGTGAAAAATTTATTCCCGACCCTTTCACGAAAGAGCCAGAAGCACGATTATATAAAACTGGCGACTTAGCCCGCTACCTTGATAATGGCAACATTGAGTTTCTCGGTCGCCTTGACAATCAAGTCAAGGTGCGGGGCTTCCGCATCGAACTTGCAGAAATTGAAGCAATTCTCGCACAACACGCTGGTATACAACAGACTGTAGTCATAGCAACAGAAGATAACCCAGGTGACCAGCGGCTAGTAGCCTACATTGTTCCCCACCGAGAACAGACACCTATGTTTGATGAAGTACGCCACTTTCTCAAACAAAAACTACCTAATTACATGCTGCCAAACTCTTTTGTATTGTTAGATGATCTACCTTTAACTCCCAATGGCAAAGTAGACCGCCGCACTCTTAGAGCATCTCACCAAACCATACAGCAGTCAAAAGATATTTTTCTAGCTCCCCAAGATGAATTAGAACTCGAACTGACAAAGATTTGGCAAAAAGTTTTAGGCATCCAACCCATCAGTATCAAAAACAATTTCTTTGAGATGGGAGGACATTCCCTACTTGCGGTACGCTTGTTCGCAGAAATTGAGAAGACTTTGGGCAAAAATCTACCTTTAGCTACCCTGCTACAAGCCTCCACTATTGAGGAACTAGCTAACATCTTACGTCAACCAGGATGGGTGAAGCCTTGGTCTTCGTTAGTGCCAATTCAACCTAAAGGTTCCAAACCTCCTTTTTTTCTTGTCCATGCGGTAGGTGGTAACATCCTTTCCTACTGTGATTTAGCACGCCATTTGGGTTTAAACCAACCAGTTTATGGACTACAAGCTCAAGGCTTGGATGGAAAAACTCCCCCACATACCAGAATCGAAGATATGGCAGCTCAATACATCAAAGAAATACGTACCGTTCAACCCAATGGCCCTTATTTTCTTGGTGGGGCTTCCTTTGGGGGCACAGTAGTTTTCGAGATGGCTCAGCAACTCTATGCCCAAGGTGAAAAAGTGGCTTTGCTATCGTTGTTGGATAGTGCTGG
Source organism: Nostoc sp. CCY 9925 (assembly GCF_963920935.1). NCBI lineage: Bacteria > Bacillati > Cyanobacteriota > Cyanophyceae > Nostocales > Nostocaceae > Nostoc > Nostoc sp. CCY 9925. The sequence continues at coordinate 20,837 of NZ_CAWUDO010000113.1, forward strand.
ATTGAATAATTTACCCACCAGATTTTTTGATTTGGTTTCTGGCCATTTAAATAACCTTGCACAACTCAAACCTCAAGAACAACTGACCTACATCTGGGAAAGGTTAGAGTGGCATATTAGCAAAAGAATCCCGAAGCCTATTCACCAGCTTTTCCTTAAGTTACGTGATATGGATCGTTCGCCTCAAACTCTATACAATCTGAATGTTTTAGAAGCTAACCTCCACGCCAGCAAAAATTATCTACTGCAAGTTTATCCTAGCCATCTCACCCTGTTTCGAGCCAAATTAAAATCTTCAAGACGTTACTCAGATCCCCTGGGGGGTTGGGGCGGGCTGGCATTGGAGGGGGTAGAGGTTCATGAAATTCCTGGAGACCACACCAGCATACTCATAGAACCCCATGTACAAGTTTTGGCGGAAAAATTAAAAGCTTGTTTAGATGAGGCTCAGAGGCTTTAAAAAGTAAAAAGATAAACGTAATCTGATAAGATACTACTTTATTAAGTAGGTCGGTGTTGAAAATTGTCGTTATGACAAGGCAGGAGGCAGGAGGCA
>NZ_CAWUDO010000114.1:0-21131 GCF_963920935.1 Nostoc sp. CCY 9925
TTTTCCTGCACCCTCTTGACAAAAGTGCAATCACTCTAACCTCTCACCGATGGCAGTGGATTGGGTTACACGCTACGGTGGAGAAGAATTCTGTATTGTCATGTCCGATACTGACCTGAATACAGGATGTCACATAGCCGAACGAATTCGCATAGCTCTGAGCGAGGAAATGCTTACAGCTTACAACGGTCAACAGTTTCAACTCACTGCTAGCATTGGAGTTGTGGAACTGATTCCAGAAGATAGCCCTATTTCTTTGTTGCAGCGTGCCAGCGACAAAGTTCGAGAAGCAAAGAAAAACGGACGCAATCAAACCCGCTTCTGATGAATACAATCTCGTAGTCTATTAAGCAAAAAATCATAGCGATCGCCATTACCCCCAATCAATGCTGACACAGTATCATAGACTGCGCGGGAGAAGTATAGAAGTGCGATCGCTTTATAATTCAACAAATAATTAACTAGCGATCGCAACTGACTTTTTACGCTTAGAACGTCTGCGTTCTGATTTTTTCTTGAATCCTACCGCTTGCGCTTGATCGCTATCTGAACCATATTGTCCGCGTATAACTTCTTTCATCGCTAAGACAGTATTGTGAAATTCCCATTCTGCTAATCGCGCTGCATCCGCCGCCGCACGGTATAAAGTTAGCTTCTCTGTTTCCGCTTGTTGGTGCGCCAACATCGCTTGATAAGCTTGCTGTAACTTGTCAACGGAAGCATCAGTACGGGTTGTGTCGTAGCTGTTAATAGTTTGTAAACCGTGCCATGAAGTTACATCTTGACTAATGGATTGAGGGGGTAAGCGGCGTGTTCTATCTTGGGCTGGCATAGAAGCATAAGTGGTAAACTACATATTTAATGTACCCATTGTCACAAAATAAATATCAGTGAAATAAAAAAGTAGTTTCCAGCAGTTTTCACCTAACATCCAGGGTAGGCAATAATGCTGTGCCCTTAATATGTATTGCATCTGAACAAGAATCGCATTGTCACTCGATACAATGGCATTGTCGCTTGATACAATCGAATTGTCACTCGATACAATCGAATTGTCACTCGATACAATGGCATTGTCACTCGATACAATCGAATTGTCACTCGATACAATCGAATTGTCGCTCGATACAATGGCATTGTCAGGCTTCACGACTCGTAAAATCACTGCACCGAAAGATTTTTGCTGTTAACGAATAGATTATTGATGCCGCACCCTATTAAGGCGATAGAGAAAATAATTTATGATTCAAGCCAAACGATCGCTAGTAACATTTGATGATTTTATCGCTTGGTATCCAGAAAATTCGCCACAACGCTATGAATTGCATGACGGAGTAATTGTTGACATGCCCCCACCAACTGGCGACCACGAAGAAATTATCGGATTTTTAGTTGGAGAAATAGTTGCAGAATATAAACGTTTAAAACTGCCTTATTTTATTCCCAAAACAGCGTTTGTCAAACCACCGGAGGGTGAATCAGCTTATTCACCAGATGTGCTGGTATTAAATCAGCCTAATTTAGTGAATGAGCCTCTGTGGAAAAAAGAATCAACTCTCAGCCTTGCAGAATCAATTCCCTTAGTAATTGAGGTGGTTAGTACCAACTGGAGAGATGATTATTTAAAAAAAGCAGCTGATTATGAGGCAATAGGCATTCTTGAATACTGGATTATAGATTACGCCGCTTTAGGCGGTAGGCGGTTTATCGGCAATCCTAAGCAACCCACTATCTCGGTTTACTCATTAGTTGAGGGGGAATACCAAGTCCGGCAGTTCCGAAATGGCGAGTGCATTATCTCAGAAGTTTTCCCGGAATTAAATTTAAATGCCGAACAGATTTTTCAAAACTTTCAGTAAAGCGATCGCCCTACCTACCACTCATATTAAGTGCGATCGCGCAATAGTTTTAGATTCTCACGGAAAGTTTTCATCTGGTAGGGTGCGTTATGGACGACAGTCCTAACGCACCGAAAATCTTTGATGGTGTGTGGGATGCTGTGCGGTGCGTTGCTATAAGGCATAACACACCCTACAAAAAACAAAAACTAAAATAGGAACATAAAGCCACATACTATGGTAGATAGTATATATGAATATCTCCTTTACTCCAGAATTAGAGCTATTTATCCAAAGTCAAGTTGCCAGTGGTAAGTATGCCTCAACAGAGGAAGTGATTGTTGCGGGTATTAAACTGCTGGAGGAAAGGGAATCTATTTATCAAGGTAGATTTGAAGAGTTACAAAGGGAAATCATGATTGGGGTCGAAGCTTCGGAACGCGGGGAAGTTATTGACGCACAAACAGTTTTTCATCAACTAGAACAGAAACTACAGCAGCGTCGTCAGCAGGCTGGTGAATGAGCAATATTTGTAGATTTACTGCTCCTGCAAGTCGGGATATTGAGAACATTATTGATTATGTTGCTGACAACAGTAGTTTTGATGCTGCGGAGGGTTTGCTCAAGAAAATTAACGACAAGTGCAGTAATTTAGCAAACTTTCCCAATATGGGACGCAAGCGTGATGAACTATTACCTTTATTACGTAGCTTTCCTGTAGATGATTATCTGATTTTCTATCGTCCCATTGCAGGCGGGATTGAAATTTTACGGGTAGTTAGTGGTTATCGCAATTTAGATGCACTTTTTGATAAAGAGTAAGGACGCGCTGCAAAATCTAAACTTACGGAGAATTAGAATATACTATTTAAGCTTTATCGCGCAATAATTTCAGATTTTCACGGATAGTAATTGTGTTCGGATGATTTACCCCTAAACTGAGTTCAGCAATTTCCAAAGCTTTTTCATACAGAGGTTGTGCTTCACTGTAGCGTCCTTGGGAATAGTATAGTCCTGCCAGATCGTTGTAACTGGTGGTGACATCGGGATGCTCTTCTCCCAACAGCCTTTTCCTGAGTGACAATGCTGTTTGATACAGTGGTTCTGCTTCACTGTACCTTCCTTGGAAATAGTAGAGTGCTCCCAGGTTGTTGTAACTGGTTGCGATATGGGGATGCTCTTCTCCCAACAGCCTTTTCCTGAGTGACAATGCTATTTGATACAGTGGTTCTGCTTCACTGTACCTTTTTTGGGATTCGTAGAGTGCTGCTAGGTTGTTGTAACTGCTAGCGACATGGGGATGTTCTTCTCCCAACAGCCTTTTCCTGAGTGACAATGCTGTTTGATACAGTGGTTCTGCTTCACTGTACTTTCCTTGGAAATAGTAGAGTGCTGCCAGGTTGTTGTAACTGGTGGCGACATCAAAATGGTCTTCTCCCAGCAGCCGTTGCCTAAGTGACAATGCTGTTTGATACAGGGGTTCTGCTTCACTGTACTTTCCTTGGGATAAGTATAGTCCTGCCAGGTTGTTGTAACTGCTGGCGACATCTGGATGCTCTTCTCCTAAGAGCCGTTGCCTGAGTGACAATGCTTTTTCATACAGTGGTTCTGCTTCCGAGTACTGTCCGCGTTCATCCAAGTAGTAGCCAGTTTCATTAAGTAACAAAGCGGCTTTTTCCGACTCAAATTGATACTGCGAAATCCAATCAATTGCAACCTTAGCATGGGGTAAAAGTCGATCGCACTCACGCCAATTTGCATATTCAGCATTCGGAAAAACTTGTGTAACTGCACAAACAGTCCTTTGTGCCCAAAGACGGCAGTTGTCTTCATCCATCTCGGCTTTTAACACTTCCTGCACTAAGCGGTGAATATCCAAGGTTTTATTAGTCGGGTTGCGGTAAATCAGCGAAAACCGTCCCGCTTCTTGGATAACTTTGACGAAATCTAGAGGTTTGTTTGCTAATTGGCTGAGATTTTCTCCCAATTCTGCCGCACCCTTGGTAAAAATTTCTTCGGGAATCGCATCAGGCGCTAAAAAGGCGCAAACCCAAATCAAATCGCCTGCGGTGGGGTTGCGTTGTAACACTTTCTGAAAGGCTAGAGAAAAAGTAATGGCAACATTAGGATGATCTATTGCCAGTTCGCCTCGTTCTGCTAGCAGTCTCGCCCCTTCTTCCCGGTAGAATTGCAAATACTCCGCCAAACTGGAGGGAGTTTCTTCAATAAACGCTGCTGCTTGATCTAATGCTAGGGGTAAACCGTCCATTTCCCGCGAGATTGTTTCTGCCAAGGTGCGTTCTTCTTCACTCACCCCATCCAACCCCGCTTCTTCTGCAATCAGTTTGGCACGCCGCAGCAACAACAACGCCCCATCTTCCGGTGGCATTTTTTTAATTTCAATTCGCTGATATATCCCCGTAGCCTGAGCGCGGGTAGTCAACAACACATAACCTTGATGTGCCCCTGGCAGAAACTCCCGCAGCATCGCTATGTCGTCGGCGTTATCCACAATCAACAGCCAGCCGTTATGTGTTGCTAACCACTGCTTAACTGCGGCAATTACTAAGCTTTCATCCTGTTGTTGACTGACCGGTAAATTGAATAACTCTGCAAGCCTCACAAAACCTGACACCAATTCTGTTTCAAAAGCTGCCCTCACCCATAGTATTGCCTGATACTCATGGCGATAGCGATAAGCATACTCAATAACAGTCTGAGTTTTACCAATACCACCCAATCCGCTAAGTGCAGCTAACTTCTTTGTTAACAGCGCATTCCGCATTTCTTCTAAAACGGTTTCACGCGCTGTAAAAAACGGGTTACGCGGATATGGTATATTCCACAGTTCTTCAGGCATTATGTTAGGTTTGCGGGCTTATTATGAATGCTGATGCAGCGACGCAGAAAAAATTCTACATCACAAAGACGCGATAAATCGGCGTCTCTACAATAATCAATCTTTCGTAGAGACGCCGATTTATCGCGTCTCTTGTCTTAACCGAACCGTAGTGCGATCGCTTTGAGGAACAATATAAATTTAAATGGGGGTTGCTGATTTTATATATGAAAACCATTGTGCGTGATATCAAAATTCCTTGTAGAGACGTTGCAATGCAACGTCTCTACATCTGGATTCATATTGAATTTTGAATTGGTCAGGACTTACGCAAAATAATGAAAAACGAACCGCAAAGGACGCAAAGTACACAAAGAAATAACAGTTTCAGAGAGTTTTTGCGTAAGTCCTATTGGTATTGCCTCTTCCCTGCTATAATTTCCACAATGGAGAATAGGGAACTCGAATCCCTGACCTCTGCGGTGCGATCGCAGCGCTCTACCAACTGAGCTAATTCCCCTTAATCAATTACTAATATAATCATCTGTCCATTATGCCAAATTTAGGACAGATGAAAGAAATAAAACCACTCAACAACAACGGATCGATCCAGCTTAAATTTACTGTTGCTGGTAAGAGGTACGCTTTTAATCCCTTACCTAGTGGGAATTACAACGATAAAAGGGATCTGACCATTGCTCAAGCGATCGCTACCAAAATTCAAAATGATATAATTGCTGGACATTTTGACCCCACACTAGACCGCTACAGACTTGTACCAAAAATTACTCAACCTAAAACACTGCTTGAACTTTGGGATCTATGGGTAAAATATTTAGACTTACCAGAACATACCCAAGCAAATCATTATAAATGGGTTAGGAAGATGATAAGCCAAGCTAACCCACAAATAACAGATACAAACTGGTTATTTAAATTTAATATTTCCCCTAGAACATTTAAAGATAGATTAGGACTGATAAAAGCTTGTTGTAAATGGGGATTATCTAAATGTTATTTAGAAACTAACCCCTATGAAAGTATTAAATCTCCAAAGGATAACCATAAAGAAATAAAACCCTTTACCCAGGAAGAAATTAAATTAATCTTAGAAGGTTTTGATAAAATTGCGCCACACTATAAACCATTTGTAGGATTTTTAATCGCTACTGGTGTGAGAACATCTGAGGCTATAGGTTTACTTTGGGGCCATATAAATTTCCATAGATCTGAAATAGTAATTAAAGAGAGTTTACCCAAAGATTTAACAGGTAATGGGTATCAAAGAATTAGAAAGGAAACTAAAACAGGAAATATAAGATATTTACCGATATCTGAAGAACTGCGATCGCTTTTAATCTCAATAAAACCCAATCCAGTAAACCCAGACGATTTAGTTTTCACTACACCAACAGGTAAAATTATTGATGCTGATAATTTTAGGAATAGGCAATGGACTAAGGTTTTAAAAATTCAAGGTGTGTCATATCGCAAGCCATACACCAGTAGGCACACAATGGCTAGTCACGCGATAGATCAAGGAACTCCTATAACAGGTGTGGCCTATTTATTAGGACATAGTGATACCACAATGGTTATAAAGAACTATGGACACATGATTAACCGCCCTAGCTTACCTAATATACCTTTAAATTAATATTTATATTTCTTTTTCAAGTAATTTTAAAAATTCTGCTTTTGGTATCCCTAAAGCATCTGGTAATAATAAAAGAGTTCTTATTTCTACTTTTGGATTATCTTCAAAAAGAATCTCTAAAAGATCCGATGGGTTAAGATCTAAATTCCTATAACCATTTTTATTTAAATAATCTAATAAAAGTGCTTTTAAGTTTATTTCTTTATTATCTTCCACAATTAATAATTGTTGTGGTTGATTTAAGTTTGGTTGGTCTAATTCTGGTTGATTTAACCCTAAAATTTTTAAAGCGATCGCTCTTAATTCTGCATAAGAATAATTATTAGTAAAATAACTAATAATTCTTAAATTATTCTCTTTCAAAACTTTGGCGTGATTTTCTCTGTAAGGGTTCCCAGTATGAATCAACCTATCAATCAATGATCTATTAATAATTTGATAACCAAAAAAGTCAGTTATAAGTTTTGTAAATTCATCCAAACTTAGACCTTTTTTTGACCCTAAACTATTCTTTTTTTCAATAATTGGTGACCATTTCTCAATTAAATTTTGATGGTCTTCAGGTGTAATTCTAGATTCTGGCAATACTGACTCAGGGAGATGGGGTTTTTTATAAATTTCTCTTATTTTTTCACCAAACTCAGTAAAAGGTATCGAAGGTTGGGACATAGGCAGTAATATTATTTTAGGTAAATAAAATTTTACCCCAGTATTTATAAAACACTGAGGTAAATAATAAATAACTACTATCTAATTATTTATTTAATTTATAACATTCTACTTGATTACTGTACCCAGAATTATAAATTAAGTTTATTTTATAAAAGAAAATGGAAATAGTTAAAAAACTTATGAGTCCCCAAATATAAAATAAATTTAACTCATCCTCTTCTACTTCCAAAGTCTTTTTTAAATAATTATGTAAATCAATTAAAAATTTAATCATCATTATTACCCTCAACTTTTTTAGTACTTTCTAAATATTGGAATATTATAAAATTTACCAATGTTCCTAATTTCATACCCTTTTTTTCTGCCAGATCTTTTAGGCGATCGTAAGTTGCTTGGTTTAAACTTACACTTTTCTGCTTAGGTTTATAAATCATAAAAATAACCTTTAACTAAATTAATTCTACCATGTAGATACAATGTAATTAATGGTTAATGGTTATATTTATGGACACAATTTATAGATGGCAAATAAGAAAGGGTAATTATTTTCTAGTTGGTAAAGACTACAAACTAAAATTAACTTACTATATTCAAATTTATAAGTTAGAAAACGGTTTATGGGGTTTAAATTTTAAACTAACTCACCCATCAGAGCTTTTAATAATTAAAGATAAAAAAGTACTTGGGAGTTTTGAATCTATTAACTTTAACCTAACTAATGAGGATGAGTTAGATAATTTAAAATCTAAATCAATATTCCATCTAAATCAAATTAAGAAAAAAGTTATGACGCTTATTCCACTTGACAGTTAAAATTAGGTTATTTTAACGATCGCTTTTTAAAAATATGCGCTGATTTTAACTGTCAAGTAATTATTTAAGTTAATTAAAAATTCAGTTCTTAAAAAAGATTCAACCTATTTTAATTAATGGTGATTAATTAAAAATTAAGCTCACAAATTTTAATTTATGGTGGACTAATTAAAAATTAAGCTCACAAATTTTAATTTATGGTGGACTAATTAAAAATTCAGTTCCCGAAGAGATTCAACCTATTTTAATTAGTACTTAAAATCCTTACAATCCTTCCATTAATCCAACTTTGCGATCATCACCTTTAATCACTTCTGTGACTGATGCAACCAATTTACTGATCTGGTATTGATCTCTAGATGTGCCTGATGTACTTTTCTTGGTGATATAAGCTTCTAATCTCTCTCTGGTAAGTGGGTAAAGCTTACCAACATTGGTTTCTACTGCTCGAAATTCGTAAACCTTCCCTTTGGCATCCTTAAAGGTAGTTCTGTGTTTATCCGAACCAATCACTTTAAGGGGATTATCGCCATTTAAAAGAGCATAACCATCATTTACTATGTCCTCAAAGGTAAAGGTGGGTTCTTGAGGCATAGGCAAAGGTTTAGGAGTAGGTTTAGGTGTAGGTTGGGTGAGTAAGTGAGTAAAGAACTGTTTTTGATCCTCACAAACCTTTTTAAGCAAATCCATATCTTCAGGATCTTTAGATTCCCAAGCACGAATGTAAAAATCCCCATATCTAGATCCCCAATAATCTGGGTGCTTTTCTGGGAGTTGTAACCCATCACATCTTAATTGAATTGCTTTTTCTACTTTGGGTGATGCTTTAGTGATGCTGTCTGAAGCTTCATTTTTAAGCTTCTGAGACTTGGTGATCGGTTTGGGCTTCTCTTCTAATTGATCCAATTTTTCCTTAGTACGGATTCTTGCCCTACCTATCATCCTTAAATCTTCTGGAGTTTGACAATACTGAGAATAAATATCATTCTCAGTATCGTACACACCTGCTACCAATTCAGCCACAGCATCAGTTATAGGTTTGTGACCATATTGGGGCATTTCCATTACATCATTACGTATCTTCTCAAAGCGCTTTTGATCATCCCTCTTCTCTCCTAAATGATTGAAGTAAGCGCAGTAGTCCTTATCAGCCCCATCTATCTTGTAGTAGTAGTCTTTATTCGATTTTTTAATCTGCTTAAGCTTCAATCCGAATAGGGAAAGCAATTGGTTAATTACAGTATGATTTTTACTTTTTGCATTGACGTGTGTCTTTAATAAATTTCTGACATGGAAGGAAGCATCCCGAACACTGTTACAGAATTTATTGATGGTTTCGTCCTGAGTGCTGAGGCTTGGGAGTAGGTCTAAATCTTTTTGGAAAAGTTGTTTAAAATTCAGGCCTGATTTTTGATCTACTAAATTGGGTTTAGTTTCTTGATATATTAGATCTATATGGGATCTAAACCCGGATTTTGGGTTTAGTTGCCCTTTTTCATCAGTATCTAGGTTCTCATCTATACCTAAGTACTTAAAAATTAGCTCATCTACACCCAGATCTTTAAGGAGTGCGATCGCGGCCGATTTTGACTTCTTCAAACTGTGTGGAAGGAAGATTTTATTATTTTTAGATGATTTATCTAATCTCAAAGCTTCTTCATACAGGTTAAGCTCATCCCAATTTAGCAGAGAGAATAGGCACATTACTTTGTAGGTAAAGTTATCATCCTTATCCTTCCGAACCAAATCAGATGTCATGGGGATTGAATCACCTACTTTATCTTTCAATTTCGCTTTTTCTAATTGCTCCTTTTGAGTAGGTGTCTTTTTAAATTTATTCTTTAATTCCAGTTTTGTAGGTTCATCAATCTCCTCAGCAGATGCGATCGCTTCATAATTAATCTGCTTACTCTCTTCCTTAATCAAATACATCTCATCATCTATACGATCAGATTCTTTAATCAAATCTTGATGTGTGATTACATCTTTGATCCTGTATCCTTGGAATTTTAGAATTTCTTTGATCCAAGCCTGATTATTATCTGTGGCCTGGTTTAACATTGCCCCCCATTGGGAGTAAAAATCAATCAGGAAGTTTCGATCTAAATCCTCTGAGATTGAGATGAAGGATTGAAATTCAACTGTATTAGCATCATCAGCACTAGGTTTTTTAATTCCTTTTTTAAGTGCTAATTTTAAACAGTTAAATTTATAGTTGAAGTGTTTTTTTACATCCTCTGCACTATACCCATTCCCCCCAATTTGAGATCCATTCATCTGGCCAGCATAAAAACCACGAATTACATTATCCCCACGTACCCTTGAAAGCTGTTGTACTGCTAACATTGGGGATAGTAAACCTTGGCAGAATCCGAAAAGATGGGAAAATCTATGACCTTCTTTGATGCTTACCCCACTATCTAATGAGGGTGAAGCAATAATCACATCATAATCTCTAATATGAATATTTATGTTTTCCATAAATTCATTATTAGATGCAAGATGATTGGGATTATTTAAAGTATCAGAATCTAATCTCAGTATTTTTAAGTTTGGGTTTTTTAATTTTAATCTTTTCTCCAAATTAAAAGATCCAAATTTAGATCCAACATTTGCACCTTGACTGCTAATCCAGATAGATTTTATTTCTCTACCTTCGAGTTTATCTTGCACCATTTCTGAGCAAGTTAACTCGATATCAAGTAACATTCTTGCAGGTGAAGGATAATTATAAATTTCTCGATCAAATTTATAATTATTTTCTGCAATAAAGGATTTCCCTTTTTTAATTTGTTGCAGAAATTTTAAAGTTATCGTATTTAAATCAGCATCAGCAGCAATCAAACGATTAGAAGAATTAACCAATTCTAAGAATTTTTGGATATTCCCAACACGATCATTTTCTACTGCTGTTGTTGCTGTGAGCAGATGCCATAATCCTTGTGTTACTTCATCAACAAAAAGATTATAGTAGCACTCGTGACGATCAATAAAGCGCAAAGCTTTTTTAATACTATCCCAGCAAAAAACCGCACCTCTTTTAGATTTAATTAACTCCTCATCAATTTTTTCACTGAAGAATGGTAGACCGAACTCTTTTGATAAGTTTTGACCTAACTGAATTCGGGGAACAATGATAAAAGTAAACTCATCTTTTTCTTGCAGTTTATTAACAAATGGTTTGATACTTTGGGTTTTACCTGTTCCCTGAGATCCTTTCAGGCAAATTAAGTTCGCATCTTCTGGGATATCGAGATCGCCAAAATACCTTTGATTTACTACTACATCCTTTTGAGCAAATAAAGATAAGTTAAAGTTACACGCCCAAGCAGAGTAATTTTTAGCATTAGCTACCGCAGTATGTAAAGCGATCGCACCATGATCTACTACTAAATCATCTACACCCTTACTATCAACCTCAGACCAAGTAACAATTTTAGGGTCTACTTTTGTCCTTCTTTTTAGTTCTTTGCAGAGTTTAGAAATTTCAGATCCTACACTTTTTTGTGTAGTTTCTTTTGAATCATTATCAAAAAGAAAGACAAATTCTACTCCTTCTTTTGCTAATAATTCCAATTCTGGTATTAACTGAGGTTTTTGGTATTTTTTATCTTTCCCTTTACCAATAAATCCATTTGACACACCACATAGACCGATCGCAGGATAACCATGTGCCATTAATGTAGCTGCTTTTTTTACTCCCTCTGTCAAGTAAATTCGGTAAAGTTTTGTTTGCTCCTTAATATTTATCCAATTTAAATCAAAAATAGCTTGATTTAATTGATCAGATAAATTAATTTGAGCTAATCCTTTAATTACCCAGTATGTAAGGTGAGTTGGTAATGATTTAAAATCTAATGCTTGAATTCCTAGTAAGCTTTTTAGTGCTTTTTTAAATCCCTCATTGGTATTAGGATTTGTTTTGAATTCTAGTAATCCTTTTAATTTATCTGTGAAAGGTAAAATAATAGGTCTTACAGGTTTAATCCCAAAAGGGCTAAAGTATTTACCTGATTTCTTATGTTTAGGTTGAATCCCTCTAGATTTTTGATCCTCAATTTCTGCATTCTCTTTGGCGACTAATTTAGGGCATCTTTTGTACTGTACTGGTACTTTATTTTTTGGATTAAAAATATCTATCCCTTTACCTGCCCAAATATTTTGTCTCAATTCCTTTTTTACCATGTTTTCGATTCTATACTCAGGCATCGGATGTCCATCATCATCTTTCCAATGTTGGAAAAATTGGTAAAGACCTAAATCACCTTTAGATTCTTTGGGATGCCAGAGATACCCATTTTTGATTAAATAATCTACGTACTCTCTAGGAATACCCGATCCTTCGCAAAATTCTTTAATAATGTCATCGTACCTACGAGACTCATCAAACAGGGTAAAGACTTCCTTCTTAGTCTCCTCTTCCTCTATTACTGCCATATCCTCATTTGACAGCACAACAGGTTTAATTAGCTCACCTAGAGTAAGTTGCTTCCCGCCATTGACGAGAAACTTTTTAATTTGCTTCTCAGAGCATTGCTTCCCGATGCACTTACCTATCCCATTTTGAGCGATCGCTAAAGTCCCACCACAGCTAGGACATACATATTTATTGGTGCTACCTTCAATCCTTTCTAGTTCCCCAGTTTCAATAAAGGGGAGGTAATTCAATCTTTCACTCGATAATGCTTGAATCTCTGCTAATTTGGCGTAAGCTGATTTTTTAGACATGGTTTAATTTCCTAAATTTGTTTGACGGTTAACGTCTCCCAAACCCAGAAGCCTTATTAAATCAGCTTTTCAATTTATCCCTTTGGATAATTAAACCCTATTGCTTAACTGTTATAATAGGGATATATTGAAACTAATAAATTATTTCTAAGATGGCTTTCTGGGACAAATAACAAGTTGACGCTTGTTACCTGGGGAGTCTCTTTTTTAGTACCCACTTTTTAGAGCAAGTGGGATATTTTAATTTATAAAGAGTAAAAAAATTAAAATATATTAGCTTTTGGCGATCCTGTGACTTAGAAGGAAGCGATCGCTTTCATCCTTATTATCAAAGCTTGCTACTCCTATCTTTCACCATTGGGTTAGTTGTCGGTGTGTCGGGCTTATCTTATCAAGGTTCGTCAGAAGATTTAGAATATTTTCTCAGTTTTTAAATATTCTTACTACCATTATAACTTAAATAGTTTTTTGCAATCATGTTAAACTGCTTGACAGATAAGGGTTTCAGGTTTTTGATACCGCAGTCTAAAACCTGAAACCCTTATGAAATATACATTTTTTTATTTCAATTACTCTAAATGACTCAGTTCTAAGACTGAATCAGTTTAAAAACTTAACAAATCTTTACAAATTCTTTACATTTAATTTTAACTAGACATTAAAAAACCACCTCCATTACTTTTGAAGGTGGTTTTTAAGTGTGTTTAAATTTTCTAAAGCTTTTTTGCTCTTTTACCTTTTTTTGCGGGTTTCCACTCATAAGTTTGTCCTGATTTTTCAACTTCATCAAGTATGAAACATTCAACGGACTGACTCATAGATATCCCTCTTTGAATGCTTAAATCTTTGAATCTTGCTAGTAGTTCAGCATCAATCCAAAATGACATAGCTTTCCTTGGATTATCTTCTGTTTTTTTATTTAAAGTTGCTTCCATAATTTTTAAACCAATTTATAGACTATATATAATATAATAACCTATCACGGATTAAAAAGCTATTTAGTATTAAAATTATTTAATTATTATTTCTTATAAATTCATCCAATTTTGATGGATCAAGTTTATAAATTTTAACTGATTTAATTTCCGGCTTTTCAGTGAACCATAGAGGGATTTTTTGGTGTGCTTGGGGTAATTTACCCTCACGGTGTTTCTTATCTACTCTTGTTTTTAATTTGGTCATTTCTATTTGTAATTTTAAATTTAAAGTTAAAAAAAAAGAGCATCTAATTAAAGATGCTCTAACCCATTCTATCCGTCAGTCAACTTTAGATAATTTTTGATCTAAGAAAGATTTTAGTGTGATTATTTGATCATCAAATTTGACGATCCCATAAATCATACCCACATGAACCCAAAATTCCCATTTATTAGTATCTATCCCTATTACAGTTGTTTCATGCCACAGGGATATATGTTTTTTGAATTTTGTTTTAGCTAAGTTATTTTTAAAGATATCTAGTAAAATCTTAATCTCTGTTGTACCAGTATCTAAAGCTTTTTTGAATGATTCAATTAATTCAGGGCTATCAAGCCAATCTAAAACTTGTTGTTTGGTAACCCCACCATTTAAGTTAATATTACTGTTTTTAAATTTATCTTTATCAAATCCGCGATACATAAGATTTAATCCGTCTACACCTAATTAAATATTAGCACAAATTATGTTATAAATACCTACTTACTATTCGCTATAATTAGAAAATCTACACCAACAAAAATTACTTAATAACTCATCCCTAAAAAAGAGATGAGTTATTTTTTTTTAAGTGCGATCGCTCAAAATAACCACCAATTAATTTAAAACTACGGGTTTGGCGATTGTTTGATTGTGGTTCTGACTGCAACATTCATTCACTGAATTTTACAGTTTGAAAATATTGAATCTCTGAAACCCTTATACAGTGCATTTGATAGAAAGCGCACACGGGTAAAATTAAAATTTTATTACTATGACAACTGGGCCGGATCGCTCTTAAAGTAGTGTGACACATGGTTATCTACCCTGAAATCATAGGTAATTGTGCTTAAAATTAGCGTTTAAAGTGGTGTGACGTTTGGTAAGGTGCGATCGCTCGATTATTGTTTGATGTGCTGTTCTGGCATAAAAAAAAAGACCCACTAGGTTGTAGTGGATCTAGATTTACAGGAATAAAACAGGAATAAAATTTAACCTAATTATTTCTTTTTAGCTGGTTCATTAGCTGGTTCTAGTTTGTGACTTGACGATTCAAGTAGAGCCATAATCCCTTTTTCAATTACCGCTAATCTCTTTTCAGAAACACTTAGATATTGAGAGAGAGTAGCTTGATTAGTAGCGATCGCACCTACCAAATCATATAATTTTTGATGAGACTCACCAACTAAATTCATTGACTCGCTAATAGCTCTACAAGTTGCAACAATTTGCCTGAGAGCTTCTGTACTTCTTATTTCAAATTCTTCAATCTGCTTGTTTGTAGATCTACCAATATTAAGCTTTAGTGTCTCTGGGAGATTTATGATAGATTCTTCCAGTTTTTTAGAAAAATTATATAAATCAGTAAAATCTTGCTTATTGGTTAAGCAAATAGTTTCCAGTGTGGTAATTGTTTGTTGGTTTTGGTGGATGTACTCTTTAAAATAATCCTCAAAAGTTGGTTGATTGGTTTTTACTACTTCATTCAAATAAGTCATATTAACCTTTAAATACACATTAATTACTTGTTTTTATGATAACATTTAAATAGATGTATTGGTTAGATTTATGATTAATAATAAGATTATTATTGAACTGTCAGATGAAGAGTTAAAAATCTTGAGAGAGATCTGGGAAGATACACCAACAAAACTTTTTTTTCAAAAATTGAATATCTTTGAATTGAACACAGCTTACCAAAAGATTGCAGAAGCGATCGCACCTCCAGAACCAGAGAAACAAATCTCATTAGATGATTACTTTAAGTTTTAATTAATTTAGTTAAATTAAAAACCGCGCTTACTAAGGAGTAGAGCGCGGTTTTTATTTGGTAGTTATGAATTATTTAAATTATAGCATTAATGACTATTCAAAATGATAATTTAAAACTCGATTTTTTTCTTTATTGGTTATCGTTTTTTCTGAGTAAAAATCAGATTCTAATTCTAAATCCATTTCCCTTAATAGTTCTGCATTTTTTTCCAGCCAGTTTTTAACCTCTTCTTTTCTTCTCTCATTTTTAATTTTCTTAACTCCCTCTGCAACCAAAACTATTGATGATGATTTAGATTTTTTAAAATAATCATACCCATAAAATCTTATTAATCTTCTTCTAATAGTCCAGACACTTAACTTATACTTTTTAGCTATTTTGTGAAGTGATGATCCAGTAGTTAATTCATTCCACCAAATAATAGATTCTTCCCTTTCTTTTATAGTTGGTAGTCTGCGCTTAGTTTTCATATAAGTAAATTTATCAATTTACTTTAAATATAACAAAAGCAGTAAACTTTAAATTTACTGCTTTTTAACGTACTGCTTTTAAATTTAATTATCTAATTTCTGGAGGAATATAATTAATATTACCATTTGAAACTTCAGTAAAAGCTTTATTCCAGTCAATACCATCTAAAGCACGGTGAATAAATCTTGATTGAGCTATTCTGGCCCGAACATCGATAAACTCAAGATGAATTAAATAATACTCAGATAATGATTTAAAAATTAGTTCATCAACCTTAGCATTACCTGGATCGCCGTAAATAATCATAGAAGGTTCATATTTTAACCCAGTTGCTAAACCTAATAAATCATTTTTATCTTTATCATAATCCTCATAATAACATGGTAAAAATAAACATTTAGATTTATCATTCCTGATCCAAGTACGGTTAAAAATAACCGTTTCATTACATTCATCTTTCCAAGAAACCTGCTCATAAAATTGGTCAATTACTTGGCGATCGCTTAATCTTGTTGTCATTCTATTTATCCTTATTATTTATCGTTAATTGTTCTGAAATTCAACAAAAATATTTATCTTTGTTTCCTTAGTTTTTTGATAATGTGTATACTCAATGTCTGTAACATTAAAGTGCTTTTGTTTATTGTTCTCTGGGACAATTGTTAGTTTTTCACCAACTTTAGGTAAAGTTGGTAATTCAATTTCAAAAAAATTATGATAAGTATCAAAACCTAAACTAATAATTAAATCTTCAAAATTCTCTACATCCTGTTTACTTTTTTCTAAAAAAGTCCCATCTAAATAAATTAAAACTTTAACCATACTTCACAACCTCCAATTATTTTTTAGTAAGGAAGTTAGTCAATTTAACTCCCAAAGTTTTTAACTAATCAATTGTTTCAAAATCCAAAAGCATATCATTAAATCTTGATTCACCTATTTTTACTTTATATTCTTTCCCATATTGGGATTTCATAACACCCATGCCGATATTAAATCTTGCAGTTTCAAGTTTTTCATCAGCAACACCTTTTAAAAGTACTTTTTCTACAAAATCAATAGAGCATCCAAGTTTTTGGATCACAGATTTCATACCTAAAAAGACACAATCATCCTCCTCTACATCTTCCCAAGCATCGGTAAACCAGAAATTAAAGCATTCACCTGTTGCGTTATCCATAAAAACTAAAGTCATCCCATCAATAGGATCGCAACCGTAAATTTCTATTTCTTCTAGGGTAAGTGTTTTAGTTTCTTTTTCCTTTGTTACTTTTCGATTAAAATAAACATTTAGATTTTCATCATATTTAATCAAGTATGTTTCCCCAATTCTTGTATTAAGGAATTTTTTAACATACCTTTTTAAAATCTCCAGACGATCGCTTGTAATAATATTTTGACCTTCAACGTTTAAATTACACTCACGATCTGCCACATTATTTAAAGCATAAGGATTGATACCGAACGCTTTACAAATCTTTGTTAATTCCAACTCTTTAGAATCATAATCCCAATCTGAGGAGATATAAATCATTCTACATTCCCCGCTAAAAACAGTACCATAAATCTCGTGTTCTTCTTCTAATGTCTCTGAATCAAAGAATAAATTAAATCCATTTACCAGATATTCAATATCAGAAAGAATCATTTCTTTTTGTTCAATAATTTTCATGATAATTTTCCTTTAGACGATTAGCCGATCAACTCTTCAAAACAGGACAGACAAAAACCATATCTATTAGTGTTGTGATGCCTGTTGTTACATCCCTTACGATTGCAGTATGGAAAATTAGCTTGTAGTTTCCTATTTTTACCTTCTAAGTTACCTGATTGGTAAGCTAAATTTCTTACAAAGTCTATATTCAAGTGTGTTGGTAGATTTGGCGAGAAAATTTCTTCGATACAATCAGAGCAAATACCACAAGTACATTTATTCATTCTATTCATTTAATTGTTTAAATTTTATTGTTAGGTGCGATCGCGGTTGACCACACCTAATTTAAGTATCAAGCAGATTTAAGCAAAGTAGATTTAGTCTTAGGTAAAGCAAAATCGAAACTGTGCATTAATTTAGATTCAATCTTCTTACTCAAATCAGCATTAGGATTTTGGAGTAGAGAAGCTTGAATCGAAATAAGAGCAACGCAGATATTAGGGATAGCATCACCCATATCTTCCTTACCATGTTCCAAAGTCTCTGCCAGCATCTCTGCCTTAACTTCTGCCACACGTAAAGCAAACCAATCACGATCAAATGGTAGCAATCCACCTAAAACTCTGACCCAAACAGTAATACCAGCTTCAATCCTGATAGTGATTATTTCATGGGCAGGGATATTAACGATTCTGCTGATAATCTCACGATCGCGGGTAGATAAAAATTCTTGGGTAAGTGTCTCAGTTGCGGTAGGTTGAGTTAAAGTGGTCATTAGCTATCATCCTTTGGTAGTTAGGCGATCGCTTGAAAGTTTCTCAGGCTTGGGCGATCGCTTTGTTTTGCATACTCTTAGTATAACACCGTATTACGTCGTATACCGCTGGGTTTTAAGAATAATCCATAAATTTTTTAAAATATTTTATGGATTATTCGGGATAGTTAGAATGGATCGCTGGTCGCTAATTCATTAAGTTTTGCCTCTTCTTCTGCTAAATGTTGCTGTACTTGTTCATCTGTAAGGATCGTCAGATGCTCTGGTTTTTGCCAGCTATACCAGTTATCTAAAATATTGTCGATAAACTTAATAGGAATTATGCTTTGTGGTGATGCTTTCTTTGCATCTGCTGGCATCTCAGAAGGATCAACTGTCTCAGATAAAGTTCCACTACGATGCTTTAACTTAGTCCCTAATGGCAGTACTTGAAGCTCAGACACAGGGATAACAGACTTATTACCGTAAAACACAACTGGTTCAAGTGCTGATTTAATACTTTCCATCTGTACTGGTATAGTACCTACTGGTTCTGCATCAAATTTCATATCATCAGTAGCGATCGCAGCTTCCGAAACTTTTATAGGTTGATTGAAGAACGCAGTCATTGAAAATGGTTGCGGTTGAGGTTTAGTCTCAACAACTGGTTCTACAACTGGATCAATTGGGGTAGGATCAACTGCCACTACTTCTGCACTAATTTGGATATCAGCGATCGCTTGTACAGAATCGTCTAATTCTTGCTGTGTGTGGTTTTTATCAACTTCTTCTAAAGCAGCATCAAGCGATCGCCCAAACTCATTTAAATCCTCAGATGATAATGGGGATACTTTATTTTTTTCTAAAAGTTCATCAACTTTATTCCAATTACTTACTTTAATTTCCGGTTCTAAAACTTCTACTGCTGCTACTGATTTACTTTCTAATTCACTAATTAAATTATTTTTAAATTCCTCAACTTGATCGGCTGGTAAATCTTCAGAAAGTTTATTTGCTGCTACTTCTAAAGATTGGTTAAAATCTTTTAAATCATCCTGGGATAGTGGAAAGATTTTACTTTTATCTAGTAATTCATCAATTTTATCTAGATTTTTAGTTAGTCCATTATCCTTTTTATTAGATTTTTTAACCTTCTTAGGTTCTGATTTAATCTCTACATTATTGGATGAAAGTATACCTAATTCAGAGCATTTTACAGCGATCGCTTTTTTAACTTCATCCAAAATAATTGGATTAGCACGATTAAAAATATTTGAGATGGATTCTAAAGCTGATGTTAAATCAAATTCTATTTCCTGTGCTGCTTTAATTTCACGGTCTAATTGTTCTATTTCTTCAAGTAGTGAATTTTTCTCAGTAATTTTATCGTCAATAAATTGTAGAGTTGCTGTAGTCATAAATTTTTTATCTCTTTTAAGTTATATCATCAGTATAACAGTGTTATACAAAAATTGGGTGAGGTTTTAAAAAAATTTCTAATAAAACAGTAATTTGTATAGCACAGTATAACCATGCTATACTGTGTTAAGGGTTTATAGAGGATCTAAATATGAGTAAATTATCAGCATTCCGTCTGCCTGATGATCTTTTAGAGGAAATTGATGAATTATCCGATAAATTAAGATCTGATAGAACAGCGATCGTAATTAAAGCTTTAAAAATTGGAATAGATAAAATAAAAAAAAGCAAAATAAGAATTGAACGCCCTTTAGTCCCTGAAGATGTTGAAGAAATGATTAAGGAAAATAATAAAATTTTAATTTTGGAGATTGAAGAAATAAAAAAGCAAATAAAAGATTTATCAAAATAGTTAAATTTAATTGTACAAGTTAAAAAAACCATCCAACTTTTAAATAATTGGATGGTTTTTTTAACTTGTAACTTTAAAGTTAAATTTTTCTGATTTTACTTAAAGTACTATCTATCTCGATTAAATTCAAACTTTGCAACTCAAATAAAGAATCGCGGATCTGTTCTGGGGTAAGTTTATTAAGTTTTACCCCAATTATAAAATCTGGGTTTTTTAAATCCATCCAATTATTAGGGACTAAACTTAAAACCTTATCATTCACATCTCCATAGTTATTTTTATCTGGAGTAGTTTTAACTTCAGATTCAAACTGTAGTGCTGATCTTTCAAAATTAGGTGTAATCCCAATCCTGACAAAACCAGCTGTGGATAAAATGATGCTAGATTTAATATCCCCATTTTTCATTCCCTCTTGCAGTTGGGTGAATTGATTTAAAACTCTAGAGCGATCGCTTTCTTGGGCAACTATTAAGGGATTTTGCGCTGTTTTGGTTACACAGTTTGTATCGCCAATAGGAATATTATTTTCATCATGCCCAATACGAGCAATAGCAAAAATGTCAAAGTTATCACGGATAGAACTAGAACCTAAACCCCAATCAGTTATTTTTGGTGATTGAGTATCTATCCAAATCGTTGTTCCCAGTGCAGCCCCATTGTTAGCTAAAGTCATTAACTTACTGACAACTTCCTTAAATACATCCTTAGCAGATGAAGTAAGTAGATCTTTAATGCTCTGCCAGTCAGTAATAGCCAAAACCACAGGTGAGAAAACTCTTTGACCTTGTTCTAGTAACTGTTGGCGCAATTCATAAATTTCCCAAATTGCATCTAAAGCACCTAGATCAATATCCTGTAGATTAAATCCATATAGCGGTTATCAGTCTTGTGAAGTACAGTAGCAGCAGTGAGTAAACCAACCCA
>NZ_CAWUDO010000115.1:0-20643 GCF_963920935.1 Nostoc sp. CCY 9925
AAAGTTTTAGCGATCGCACTTTTTTACCCGACCTCACAAAATCGCGTTGCTCCCATGACGAGGTGTGGTAAATTCTAATTCCCAGTAAAAGTTTGATTTTTGATAAGCAGCACGAGAACCGAGCCGTTTTTTGGTCTGTTGGTAGCCAGAACGCTGTTTAATTCTAGAAGAAAAAGTGACATAACTAGGTATGTGTTCAATTCGTCCAGCTTTTTCCCATTCTTGCCTTAATACTCCATAGACTGCTAGTTTCCCACGTTGTTTAAGAGTCTCATAATGTGATTCGATAATTTCATCAATAAATTCCCATGTTAGGGGTGAGATTTTCGGAAGATGATTACCTTTAGCCGCGTGATTATCTATTAACCCAATGTAGCCCCAACAATATTTTTGTTCTGCGGCTTGAAATTTGGCTTTCCAATTCCTAATAGTCCGCAAGGGTACGGTTTCATTTTCTCGCTTTTGTCCATGTAGATAAGGTTCGATAATTTGATAGCGGTTATTCGCTGATGCTAAAGCTTCTGGACTTGCTTTGAGGAAACGCTCTATTGCTTCAGGATGAATTCCTATTTGTTCAGGAACTTTTAGACCAACAATTTCACCTCGCTGCACCAATAAATCAAATTCTGAATGTGTTAAATGAATTAGAGAATTAGATGACCGCAGTACAATTTTACTTTCTCCATTGTGTAGCACTGTTAGCGGTTGACCATCCCAACAAAAAGAACTCCCAACAGCTACATCAATAATTTGTAGGGAATTAGCCACTGTTAAGTTTTGAGAACTGCTCGTTAGGCTATAAGCAAGAGCCGTGTCTTGATTGCGAAATATATGTACTTTTTCTGGTTCGGCAAGAGGAGCCGCGCTCAAGTCAATGTACAATTCTTCAGCAACTAATAAGGCGTTGATATCGTCTGGGCTGATATTTTGGTATTGGAGTAGCTTGAAATAAGTAATTCCGGGTTGAGATAATACTAGACTTTTAATAAAAGTAACTATTTCGCTTCTGATTTGATATTTTTGTTCGGCATAACTTTTGAGAAACTGACGATTTCTATACTTAATCCAATCAATTTCTGCGTCAGAACGAATCCGGTAGTAACAACCTAAAAGGAAAGCCTGTTGTTCAGCTGGCGGACAAGTCCATTGTCCATCTTGGTTTTTGACGTATCGATTAGGTTGTAACAGAGATAATTTCTCTAATTTACCTTGAGGTTTCCACTCTTCAAAACCAGCCGATTGTTGTCTAATGACGAAAAAATCTGGTACGTGTGTGACTGTGATTAACTTCCCTTTTTTGGTGAGAAATTTTAGGGTTAATCGATAGGGTTGATCATAAAATTCCAAGACATCTTCTGAATACTCGTACTCTTCAATGCCTGGTAGTTCAACTTTATGTGACTCGAATTGTAGGGTTTTCTCCATTTTTTGGCTACAGTAATTGCCACTAACGTTACCGCCGTTGCCTTTTACTTGCCTTACTGGTTCTGTGGAACGGATTTGAGAAATGACGTTTCTTGCCACCTCTGGTAAATTTAGTCGGCGACACCACTCATCAAACTCTTGGGTGTTAAGCATATTAACTCAACCTACCTCTAATGGACTCAAGGCAAGCTTTTACTTCAATTTGGGATTTTCGGCAATCTTACCATTTAATTACTTCGGTACTGAAACGATCGCACTCTCATAACAATTGGTAATTCCAACCATCGGCGGCGGCAAGCTGCCGAGCAGATATTCGTGCGTGACTCTATTTAAACTATAATTTTGCCTTGAGTTCAAAATTTATGTAAAAGCTTGCCGTTTGTCCTTGAGAATCTTTAAGTAATTATGCTTATTTTGACAGCATTGCATATAAACTGCAGCCTTTCTTATCTCCTAAACTACCAGTCTGCTGTTTCAAGTATCAAGAAGCTGGAGTCTAATTAAAGGATAAGCTTGCCGTTGCGGCAAACAATTCCTTTAAGTCACATTTTGCACTACGTTCAAACAGTTCATCCAGAATTTGGGGACATAACGCTTTTTCTAAAAGTCCACGAACCATTACGGAAACTGGACTTTCTTTTATAAATCGCTCAAACACCTGCCCTAGCAACATTTCTATTCTCCACCCAACAGAGTTTCACCTCTTTTGAGCAAACTACAAATCAAGCCATTACACAACACCTTGAAAGGGCTAGTCCTAAGATTAACTCGAAGTACAGCACGCAGAGTATATAAAGGTGAAATTAGACCTAGTGAACCGATAAAAACTGGAATGGAAGCTCAAAAAATGTTAGAGAAAAATTTCCCTTCTCAACAAGCAGTTTAATTTAACCAAGATGAATCTATCTTTGGCATTTCTTTCTTCAATACCATTGCTTGGTAAAGCATAACAGCTACCTCTGCACGAGTAGCATTGTTAGTGGGATTTAATTTGTTAGGATTAGGATAGTTGATAATTAATTGATTCAAATTTGCCGTTATTACCGCTTCTTTAGACCACTGCGGAATACTATTTGCATCGTCATACATATTTAGCTTTGTGTTGTTTTTCGTGGTACTTAACTTTAATCCACTAACTAAAGAAGCAATTACTTCTACTCTTTGCACATTATCATTAGGATGGAAGGTTTTGTCAGGAAACCCTTTAAGATATTGGCTTGTGTTAGCATTTTGAATGCTTTTATCTGCCCAATAATTAGATTTTATGTCTTTAAATTCTATATAACTCTTACTTTCTGGTAGTTGAAAAGCTTTACTCAGTAGTGCAGCGTATTCTGCACGAGTCAAATAAGTGTCTGGCTTAAATGTTCCATCTGGGAAACCTAAAATGATTCCTTTATTAATTAATGGACGAATCCATTGAGCAGCCCAATGATTTTCAATATCACTGATGGTAATAGGTGCAACCATAGGCAAGATTTTAACTGTAACATTTTGAGGTATTGATAATTGTGAATTTTCATGGATAACTCCTTGTTTTACCACTAATGTATCTCCTGGTTTCACTTCCTTGAGCGCATGAGATAAGGTTTTGAATGGAGCAGATTCATTACCTTGACTAATATCGCTCCCATTTATAGGATCGACCACATAAATAGCATATTTACCTGAAAAAGGCTGAGGCAATTTTATGATTTTACTAAACCACCATAGAATTGGAGTAATAGCTATAGTAATAAATATTAATATAAAGATTAATTTATAATTTTTGAAAAGATAGAAAAGTTGCTTTATTTTTATTGGTAGATAATAGTAAGAAGGTAACTTTTTTGATGAATTTGGTTGTACTTTTTCAGCCTTTTGAAGTGGTTTTTCTGTAACAGAATCCTTGATTTCTGCATTTTGTTGTATAGATTGTGCTAGAGTAAGAGCAATTTCAGCTTGCTGTTGTATAGCTTGAGTTTCAATTAAGCTACTTTCTGCTTTCTGTTGTGAGGCTTGAATTTGAGAGAGGACTAGTTCGGCTTGCTGTTTTAGAGCTTGAGTTTGATTTAAGATAATTTCGGCTTTCTGATGTGCGGCTTGAGTTTGAGAAAGAACGAGTTCGGCTTGCTGCTGTGCAGCTTCAATAACTGTTGCTAGATAAACTGAAGTTGGATCTTTTTCAATTTTATTTTGAGCCAAATCAACATCATTTAAGGTATCAGAATTTTCAATCAGAATAGAAGAGCTTTTTATTTTATTTTCTGGAATTTCCAAGGGATTTTGCAAATGATCGCCGATTTCTACTGTGCTTGAGGAAACCGTAGTTGATTTGGTATCTGCTTGAGTTGGCTGTTCTACTTTTCCATTAGGTTTTGTAGATGTTGATGAATTTGGCAACTTTTGACAATCAGATACATTCCCATTGGGATCTTTAGAGCAGGTAATTGTGTCGTTAGTTTTCTCTAAAGAAGGGGCTCCTAAATTGTCCTCAAGCCCGAACAAAGATCTGAAAACTTTGTAGTTATGGAGAACGTTAGAATCTTCTTTAGACTGTGCCTCTGGAATCTTTGGTAACCCTAGAAATAAAGATTGTAGAACTTCTAAATTATCTTGTATGTTTTCTGCTACTTCTTTTGATTTTTGTTCTGGCATGGAATGTATGCTCCTTTATTTCATATTTATTTTGAAAAAATTTGTGTAACTAGGGTTGGGGTGTTGAGGTTTGAAATGATTATTTTTAAACACAAATTGGCAGTAATTTTATATGTTGTCATAGCCTTCAATAATGGTAAAAGTGCAATACAATAATTAAACTAATAACTCGATCAACAGTGCGATCGCATTTTCATCCGGTGTTGCATAATTCACACACTAGTTTTGATTATGTGCGCGTACATGCTTGGCGCTCACTATTTAGGAATGCGATCGCCCCAAAAAAACAAAACACCTACCCAACTTTTATCCATCGCTGTAAATTAACGTATTATCTACGTGGCTTTATTAAGTGAGTCTACAAGAGTAAGTGATCGTACTTGTTTTAGTTTGAGGCAATCGCTCATGATTCTTAATAGTGATTCCCTCGACAACTGCTTTAGCAATTGTTTTTAGCTAAAAATCCATTAGACCGGCCAAAGTACTATATGCATCATCCTTGTGACAAGTCATGATTTCCACAAATTTCTCAGGTTTGCCTACCAAGTGGAGAATCGTCAACATCGCCAGTTTATTTTCATTCGTTTCTGCACCACTAAAAATAGTATCAGCAGCATCAATAAGATCCTTTGCCTCCTTATAGTAGGCATTAACTGAAGGTTTTGCTTTCAATACAAAGAATTTAATACCAGAATAAGCACTAATAAATAATCCGAAGGGAGTGACTTGGAAGGCCATCTTCACAGCCGCCCAATCGATGGAGCTGATGGTAGCTTGAATTCCCTTCATCACTTTGCTGGTAGAACTAGAAAGTTTCAATTCTTTCTCTCCATATTCCTTCAGGCGATATAGTACAAGTTGTTTTTTCATAAATTCAGGAAATTTTATTGTCGCTTGCCAAGGGGTTACTACGTTAGCTCCAAAGGTAATCAAATCGCCACTATGGCCTATGATTGAATATCCAATTAGCCCTGCATTCAGTAACTTATTGATGACCGCACTCAAGCCACTCCATGCTCCCATTTCCATTAAGGTTGGTATTGAATTTTTGACAGTAGCAAACTTCTCTTTAAACCACTCAGACCAAGACTTTTCACCTGTTTTTCGTCCCATCAGTTTAATCAGAGTAATTAATTGCTTCCTCTGTTCATCAAGTAGAACAACTTCAGGGTAGCGTGGAGCCGGAGTACTGGGCAAAATTGGTACTTCAATGTTGAGAACCATCCCATGTGTCTCTTTAGCCTCCAAACTCTCGATCGTTGTTTCCACTTCTCTGGCGAAAGTTTTTAACCGAGAACGGACAGCAGATGTATCAAGAATAATCCCTAATTCTGCATGGCTGAAGGTATCTACAGCATCTTTAATTTTTATAAACAATGGGTGTGTTTCGTCGTCTAGTATTGTCCATGCGGCAGATAATAAAGTAGTCGCTTTGGTCTGCTCGGCTGCTATCTTTAAGTCTCGATCGAGGTCAAAATATTTCAGGAAGTCTTTGTACTGCGGACGACCCCATGCACCGTACTCGCTCTTCTCAAATTGTAGGCGTTCTTTGAGGATCTCATTAAATCTATCTGCCTTAAAGACTGCGTACTGAGGTATTTCCTGGCCTTTGACAGCAGCATCGACTTCACTAGCAAAAGTTTGTAACCGCCCAACAACGGCTGCTGTATCGAGGACAACCCTTGGTGCTGCATGAGCTAAGGTGTCTGTAGCATTTATGATTTTGTTAAATAATGGGTGTTTTTCTGTATCATCACCTAATACTTCCGAGGCTTTAGCCAGCAAAGGAGCTGCTTGGACTTTCACTGCTAGTGCTTGCAATTCTTTGTTAGAGGTCAATGCACCTATAAAATCTCTGTATTGCGGACGACCCCATGTACCGTAATTACTCTTCTCAAATTCCATACGAGACTTGAGTAAGCTGTTGAATTGATCTGACTCTACTGAAAGCGAACCAGAAAACTGTTTTGGTTTTTTAGTTTCTGGCACGATATCAATTGTCTGGATAGGCTCTGATTTTGGCGTAGAATTCCAAGTATCTTCTTCATCATCCAGCATTCGATCAAATTCATCAAAAGTCTGTTCTAAAGAAAAAGTCCCCAGGTCAAAAGCTGTAGCATGAGTCATACTTCTACCCATTTGGTCAAAGATATCATGGGGGTTTGATGTCTTGGGCGGTAAGGATTGGGCTGTCGATGGATGTGCGGGTGTTGTTGGTGTAGGAGCCTTTTCTGAAGGTTCGTAAACTTTTTCTCCCCGCAATATGGCTTCTAAATCAGCTTCAAAAGCTTTTGATTCAGAGATGCTATCTGTAGCAGGCGTATTCTCTAATTCATCAAAATCAAAATCCATCGCCGCCGCAGATTTAACAGGTTCTATCCCTGGACTAGCTACTATGGGATGAACTACAGGAATTGGTGTAGAGTCAGGCTGCTTATTACTAGAAACTGGTTCTACAGGTGTTGCTGCTTTTTCTTGGGTTTCATTTGCATAGGATTGGTTGTAGTACCCTGTTGGGACAGCATAATTAACTGGTTTATCTTGTTTAACCTCAGATTTCTCTGGCTGTGGGTGAGATGGTTGCACTACTGGCGCAGCGACATCTGGTGTTGCATCAAATCCGTAAGCTTGGTTGTCGTATGATGCTTGCGCTGTATAGTCGGTTGTTTGATGACCATTATCCTCAGATGCAGCTTTACTGAAATATACTTGTGATATGGGTTGTGTAGGTTGTAATTCTTGCTCTGTAAAATCCTCGACTTGGAAAGGTAAAGATTCATCCTCAAAGCTATGGCTACTTTCATCTGTGGGCATCCAGTCAAAAGCAGATGCGGTAGGATAGGCTGATGCTTCGTATTCTAGTGCGATCGCCTCATCCCAATCAAAAGCTTGTGTAACTATATCCTGAGTTTGAGATTGGGCAATTGCAAATTCCCAATCTGTTTGGTTTTCGCCAGTTGGCTTTAAAACCTTCTGCTCTAATGCAAACAAGGAATGAGATTCTGATAAAGCAGGTTCATCTGACTCGGAATTTTCTGCTTCTTGGGTAAATTGATGCGCTTGCGGTTTTCTCGAAGAGGCAAACAAACTTTGTTCTAGAGCAAACAGGGAATGAGATTGAGCTAGTCGTCTGTTGTCTAAAAGAGGTATTTCCTCATCTTCAACTGCAAAAGCTTCTACATCATAGGTGGGGATGTTTTCTGATTGCAGATCAAAACCTCTGCTGGTGTAAGTTTCTGGTTCAGTATCTTCTTCGCCATACTGCCTACTTATCGACTCAAAATCAGACTCGGTATTTTCCTGATATTCTAGAGTGATCGCTTCTCCAACATCAAAGGCTTGCGTCGTAATTTCGGGAGTCTCTTGTTCTTGTTCGTCGGTAAATTGTTTAGATGTCTGGTTGGTAAGGCTATTGTCGAATAAGCTATGCTCTAGTGCAAACAGTGAACCGTTGTTTG
This sequence comes from Nostoc sp. CCY 9925, assembly GCF_963920935.1. Taxonomy (NCBI): domain Bacteria; kingdom Bacillati; phylum Cyanobacteriota; class Cyanophyceae; order Nostocales; family Nostocaceae; genus Nostoc; species Nostoc sp. CCY 9925. The sequence goes on from NZ_CAWUDO010000115.1 coordinate 7,521, forward strand.
AATGTGGAAAATTTGACATGGAAGACTCCCTCAATAAATCAGATGAAAAATAACAGATTACGGAAACGAAATTGATACTGATAGGGATATTTTTAAAGTAATAACAAGGCGTTGTTTTTTATAAGTTAATCAAAAATTATGAGCTTGTTACGTTTAAATTTACTATTAAATATAATATAATTATTTCTAGCTTTAGCTCATAAAATATCTAAAGTATACTCATCTGAAAAGACGTAGTTTGTATCTTCAGGCAATATTTTTTCGTGTTGGTTGTTATCTTCTAAAACTTCCATTGCATCGGATGTATAAGCCAATGCAGACTCGTAATTGTAGGTATTGGTAAGCTCTTCGTTGTCTATTTTCTGTGGAGCGTTCGTCAAAGAGGTTGCCGTTTGCGGTAGCGTCTCTGAAAGAGAAGGCATCGCCTCGGCTGCAACTTCAATTGTCTTCACACTGGAGGAGTTTTCCGCTTCGGACTCACCTGGGCTAGTTTTTCTAGCGGACTGTATGATTTGCAGTAGTGATGTATACGACGGTTCATCACTGGAGAACACCGATTCTGAACTTGCAAAAGCTTCTGCTGAGTCGGCTTCTGGAAGACGAATGTCTGGAATATGTAAAGATAATTTCTCTTGAATTGGTATATTTTTTCCAGGGGGCTGAGGGGAATAGGGAATTGAAACAGTCGCAGAGGTGCTAAATCTTGGCGGTTCTAATATATTTTTGTCTGTTAATGGCTCTAAATCATGCTGCTGACTTTGAAAATGGGTAAGATTTTTTTGCCAACGCTGATTGGCGTGATTATTTAGGGTATGAGCTAATTCTACATAAGAAAAGGGTTGTGACTGGTTTCTCGATACATTCAGCCTGGGAGATGAAATTAGGCGATCGCTCACTACTTCTTCTAGTTCATAATCATCTTGCGGCTGTTCGCCATAAAACCTGATTTGCTGGCTGTATGGGGCAGGAATTTCCTCAACTTCTTCAGCTTCTAGTTCTTCAGATTCTAAATCGTTCTGCTGCTGTTGGGGCGAAGTCTTCCATCCCATGAGTTCTTGCTCTAGAGCTAACAGGCGATTATTACTGCGAGAGTTGGGAGTAAACATGGTAAGCTCCTGGAAAAGAAAGTTGAGTTTTTTAATAGGTAATTTTAATTGGGTTTAATTGGGCGACGATTGGAGTTTTCTTGCTGATTGGAAGGATTGGGCAATTGTAAATTCATTGTCACAATGGCATAGGGATCAAGGGCGATTTTTAACTGGCTTTCTTTGTCTTGTAAATGAGTGTTATTCACCTGGATTTTCAACTCTTTGGGATTAGCTGAAATTACCTCTACCTGTTCGTTATTAATAGCAGCAACGGGGAATTGATCGAGGGACTGGGCGATCGCTAAATTCTCGCCTTCCAGTGTGATAATAGTTTTGCCTTGAGCTTGGGACAGGCTGGCTTTAGAAACAGTGGGTGCTAATTTTTTGCGGCTGGATTGGTTAATCAGATTGGCGAGTCCTTGGTAATCGACTTTGTTATCTGTAATTTTTTCAATGTCAACATTTTGCTCTTCAATCGTGCGCCGCAAGTCTTCAGCAGAGCGAATTCCTAGTCTTTTGAGTTCCTTTTTTTCGGTTTCTGTTAGGGGAACTTCTTCTAAGGAAATATCATTGCGGGTGAGGGGTTTTCTAGCAACTTCTTGGATTTGGTGATCGCGGATAGAACCGAGTTGAAAGGTGACTTTAGAGGCTCCTGTTTCTCCTGGTTGGGCGGTAATGAATCGGACTGTTTCACCGTCAAATTCGGGAAAGATTTGTAAGTCGAGGGAGACATCTTTCACGGTATAGGTTAATTTTCGATTCATGCCCTTGACAGACAGGGTATCTTGAGCTTTATCAAGCTCATAGATTAATGAATCGAGAAAAGTTTCCAGATTCCAGGAGCGGTTGTTGCTATTCGTCGCCATCCTCTCTCACTACCGTTAGCCTCATTTGATGGAACACTGGCATGATGGTGGTTTTCACCAGTTGGGTGGGGGGTGAACCTTTGAGGTTTACCTTTCCGTCATGATTGACAGTTACTTTGAGTTCGATCGGCATATCGACCGTTAGTTGCGTGATCGTCATGGCAAATCCTGTGTTGCGATCAACTTGTTGTTTTTCGTAATTTGTGAGTTCCTCTACGAGTTGGGAAAAAGGCATTAATAAAGTGCGATCGGGTGGTTTTGTGGGTGTTGTTGCTGCATCGAATAAATCTAGTTTGGGCGGGTTTGGATTGCTTGAATTCACTGGATTAGTTGCAGGAGGAGTTAGTGATGTTGGATTATTTTCAGTTTCCATTGCGACGCGCCTCCTCTTTGGATTCAAGATTTACGGGGTAAACGCCAACCGGTTGATCGAAAATCATCTTCATACCGTTGAGGGTAATAGGCTCACTAAATAGGGCATAGTTGAGTCCAGAGGCAAAGTGAGGAAAGAGCCTATCAACCGATTGCTGTTGAGCAATCGGTGGTGTTACCTGCATTCTTATCTGCTTATGATGCCAACTAAGGTAGCCATTTACTGGTGCAAGCCCTTCAGGGTGGAGATATTCAGCCCCTCTGATATCAGAAAAGTATTTTGACAACAGGTCAGACCCTTTGGCAACTTTTCTTTCGTTTCCTTGAATCTGTTGGGCAGTATAAGTACTGGATCGCATGGCAATATATCTGCCATTATTTCTCACTATTGATTCGTAGAAACCGTCAACTTCTCTTAAGGAGAGGTTAAGCCTATTTTTTAAAGCCGTTCCCCAAGCCGTCAAATATTCCTCTGCCAAATGTCGAACGAGTCTTCCTGGAGCAAGAAGTTCCTGATCCTGTGTACCTTCTCCACCATCAATGGCAGCATTAGCAACTAAAGTTGCGTGTCTACCTGGCAAAGGCAAAATAATTGGTTTATTTCGCATTTGTGCGGAAAAATCAGGAACGATAGGGGTAAAACCTATAGAGTATTCATCGCGTGCATAGATGGCTACATAGTTATAAACATTGCTAGGAATTAATTTAAAATCGTAACCAGATGGGGGTAATACATATCTTCCCAAACCTGGAACAGGATCAACAGCGAAAATATTAACTCGAATACCTCTGAGTGCTGTATCTTGGAACATCTTATTTGCCAACATATGGCAGGAAACCGCGCCCCGGCTCCAACCAATGAGATTGACAACATCAGGTAATCTGCCTTTACGCAGAATCTTTGCCTTCTGAGCCTGTAACTCTTGAGGGTTGGCCTTACGATCCGGATAACTTAAGATGCGTTGAAAAAATGATCGCTGATCAATGTAACCCGCATCTTTCAAAACTCTAACTTGCTCTGCGGTGAGTTGAGTTCGTTTCCATTCATAAATCCCTTTAATCATTGCAAGAGCATGGTCAACATTTTCCTTCCATCCCGCTCCCCATAGCGTCCCCAACAATTTTGGATAATTACCTGGTTTGACCCATTTATCATCTTCTTGCAAATTACCACTACCTGGGCCATCAATGATAACCCATTCGACAAATTCAGTACCCGTATGATTGTTTGCAAGTGTGGCAACCAATTCATCCCAAGGTTTAGGTACAAATTTATATTTACCTATTTGCGCTTGTTCTGCTTCTTCTCTTGCTCTTTCCCAATCACCATTCAAGCTATTAGATCCAGTCCCGCAAAAGAATACAGTGAACACATAGGGATTTGGCACCCGAAACGATAGGTTTTCTGTTGGCATTTTCTCATCTCCTCTTATTTCTTATACGCTGTATGAAGAATCATTAAATGAATAAGTAGAATAGACTCTGCTTACCTGACTTTTATGTACCCACCCCAATAAAATGAGCCACCGCAGGCATCGGAAAATAAACCGGATGTTCCTTCAACGCCTGCACATGACCATTCCCATTAATCTGATCTACCTGCTTCAAAAACACCTGTTGCAACTTAAACTCTGGGTAAACCCACAATGCCACAGTTTGCCGAGGTTTGCCGCTAAATTTCACCTCCGTGCGGGCAGCATGGCTAAACCGTCCCTTAAACTCTGAAGACACCAAAGCTGCCAACTCCGCTTCATTTAACTGGGGATGGTTAAACACTTGCCCCAGCAGTTCATTTAACCCATAAGGACTGACAATTAATCCCGATTTCAGCCTACTCTTTCGACCCGCTAAATCATCTTCCAAGACTTGAGTCACCGTTTCCATACGGGCATTTTCCGTGCGATGTGTTTCCAAGGCATAATAGTATTTGCATTCAAAATTCATCCGCCGCACATCTTCGGTGAAATCACCTTGCCAAACTTTGTGCCAGTAAGGACGGAAGCGTTCTACATCATTCAACGGTACAGTTTCACCTGTCCCTTCAACCCGGTCAAACAAGTATTCGCCTACTAATGTAATTAGTTGCATCGTACTCGTTCCCAACCGTTTGACCTGTTGGGTTTTCTTGGATCTCCCCTGCCAAACTAAGGTGACACAAACCAAATACTCATGATTGGGAGCGAGTTTTTTCAGTTGTTCTTTACTGATTTTCGGCACTAAACTCACCACACCAGAACTAGCACTTTCAATCTGATAGTTTTGCTCAACTACTATCTTTAACGTCTTGGGATGTTTCACCAGCAGTTGCAACCGAGCTTTTCTCACAGGCTGGGGTGTTTCCAACTTGAGCGGGAAAGAAATATCCTGGTCATGGCGATAGAGGAAACGCGACTTCCCGTGCATCATCACCGGGGTAACATCAGCAAACCCCAGGGTCACTGCACCGACTCGCTGATAGAGCAAATCAGGGGTAGCAGAAGCTGCCAAAGCCAGACTCAATGCCATCAATACCGCCTGATCTTCCCCATCTTCATGCTCATCTAGACCCAACATCGTACTCATCTGCCTAGATGTCGCCTTCTGTGGATTGAGTAATGAACCAAACAAATTGCCCAGTTGGGGGCCGAACATCGAAAGCAAACTTGGAGCAAGTTTCAGTAATTGTGGCCCAACGGCAGATAATATTCCAGCAATAGCAGGAATAAACATCGATTCCGCATACTCGGCTGACAGGGAATCTGCATACTCTGATGACATAGAAAAACCATAAGCCTCTGGCTCCTCTTCTTCTGACATCGAGAAGCCATAAGCATCTGCATTATACCCTAGAGGAGAATAATAATTTTGAGCCGACATCGCCAATGACTTTGCTCTTGCCATTGTTGGTCGCGCTGGGGCAGGCGCACGCCTCATGGCTGGCTCAATCCATGCTGTCTCTGCTGACATTGCAGCGGCTGGAGTTTCGGGTGTCAATTGCGGCATCAGGGCATTCCCTGGAGCGGCAACAGGGACAGCAGCAGGTGCAACGCCTGTTTGTGCAGGTGTGGCTGTGGTACTGCCCACTTGCTGGAGCAATGCTGCCAGGAGATTCATTATCTGAGTGCTGTCTAGGGCTTGTCCTGGTTGTCCCGTGCCAGGAACAGCACCTGCTGTACCACCCGTGAGTTGGGGTAGTCCTCCGATGACACCTGCCAACTGAGGCAGTAACGGGCCAACCAGATTGGCTATGTTGCCGACAGTAGCAATTCCACCACCTCCAAATCCTCCCTTAACTGCACCCAAAACAGCTTTAGCTCCTCCCTTGACTGCACCCAAAATAGGAGTTGCAGCTTTCTTGACTACACCCAAAATAGGAGTTGCGGCGCTCTTGACTGCATTGAGGATAGCACCCACGACCATAGCCTCGCTTACAGGCTGTACTTCTTTATACTGAAAAGGAACTGTCTCGACAGGTTGTTTATCCATAGCTGTTTCCATCGCTGTTGATAAGCCGAACGAAGTAGCGGGACTAGCACCAACACTCATAACCGTGACAATATCTGAAATAGCAGGGCCTTGCCGTTGCTGATTCCGAAAGCTGGTAATCTGGATAGCGCAATGTTGGCGATCAAATTTGTTGTTGGAGACTTCTAAGATGGTTCGCCCCAGACTTGCTTCTGGTAGGGGGCCGATTAAAGGCGATGTATAAATGGGGTCTTGCAGCTTTGTTAAACCATGAACCTGCTGCACCTTATCACCGCCAATCCCATAGGTGTAGAACTGGTTTGTCCCCAAATCGACCTGAAATCGGCTTTTTGCCCTATCACTTTCTAAAAATCGTAGAATTGCCAGTGCCATAGCTTGACCTTAAACTTGAGGAGCAGTTTGCACAGGAGCAGCTGGTGCCGCTTGAGGCTGTAGTTGTGGCTGTTGTGCCGCGCCTGCTGGAACTTGGGCAACCTGTCCCTGACCCAAATCAAAAGTTTCCCTAAAGTTATCCAGCTTGAAGTAGTCGGATTTGAACTGAATCTCGACAAATCCTTCCATTTCCGTAGTCGAATCTGTTCCTTTAGTGGTTTCGGAAGAGGCAACGGTGATTTTGCTGGTGCTATGGCTGAAGCTTCCGGATGGGCCACCAAATATCCCAGCACTCCAACCAGCACTAAACGCATTGGTTTGATCTACGTTAGCCGTGTCCTTGTTTGTAGTTACTTCATCGGCATTAATTGTGAAATTGACCTTGGCTCGAATTGTCCCTTTTTCAACTACCAAACGAGACACACCCATTAAGATCGTTTCCCGCAGCATGGTTCGACGTTCCTTCGCCATCGCCAGCTTGGCATCTAAAATCTTGGCCTGGATGGCATTATCATTCATATTGACTTCTTTGCCATTCTGATCCAGAAGGACAGATCTCCGTTCTTCACCTTGGTTAGTTCCAGCTTGGTTAGTTCCAGCTTGGTTAGCTCCAGCTTGGTTAGCTCCAGCTTGGTTAGCTCCACCCTGAGTAGTGCGTCTGCTGCTACGTGACCGTTTGCCATCCTGCGATTGCTGGGCTTGCACTATCTTGAGTTTGTACTGATTGTTGGTTTCTACCAGACGCAGCATTGCTTCATCATCTTTGATAGCATTAACGAACTGAGAAAGTGACTGTGTGGCACCTTTGAGAAGGTTTTGAAAAGCCTCCATTTGTTTAATATTGGCGTTTAAGTTGGCATCAAAAACACCGTTTAGTAAATCTTTCACAAATCCAGGAAAATCCACCTTTTTTACGGTATCGCTCAAAATATCAGCCGTCGTTTGACCTGCTTTACCTACTCGTTCATTACGGTGTCTTTCTTCGTTTATCAAATCGCCTGCTACCGCCATTTCGGTCGCCAATCCACTTTGTTCCGCAAAGTCGTTATAGTGAGCATCCACCAAATCTTTATACAGTGCCATCTGTTCTTCCCGTTCTAGATTGCGGAAGGATTGAGAAAAGGCAAGTAAGGATCTGGTCTTACTACGAGCTTGGTCTTTAAGTGTTTGATGATCGGACATGATTAAAATACTCCTCAATGCTTGTCAATACAATGAATCAGATTAAACATCCCAATCATCAAAATCACCATCGCTACCTTTTCTCTTCGGTTTCACTGTGTCTCGACCTCTGGGAAGGGATCTATGTGCAGTATTGGTTTTGTAGTGACTAGCAGATTCTTGCGGTAGGAACTTGCCATTACTACCTGTCTCCATTGATGCTTGGGCAATAATCCAAGATTCTGCTGCACTTAGTAAAGTGTCAAAATCTGCTTGGCGCACAGCACCTTCCGATTCAAAGCCGGCAATCCATTGAAAAATCTTGTTGCCCTCTACAGCTATTGTTCTCAGTGTAGCCGTTGCTACCATAGCATTTAGGTCTTCTTTAGCAACCTGCTCAATTACACTCCAAAGGCTCTTACGTCGTCCACCAAAACTATTGAGAATTTCCTCAGAACGCAGAATCTCTAAAGCTTCTTGTAAGTGGGCATAGTCTTCTGTCACCTGCACATGAGACATACCAGTCATATGCTCGGTGAGGTTATACTGCAAGTTTTTGGTAGCTTGGAAAAGAGGCGACTTCGACACCCAGACATCTTTGCTACGTTCTGACTTACGGATATATTCTGCTACCTCTGCCATTAATTGATGCCAAAGCATGGGAAATGCTTCATTTACCACCATTTTAGACAGCAGTTTTCCATTTCCTTTATTCAGTACCCGTTTGTAAAGCATAGCACGCTCTGCGGGGGTGTTGCGTTCATTACGTAGTTTATGAAAGCGGTAGAGTGCGCTAGCAGTCTTGCCTTCAGGGATATCAAGCATTCCACTAGCCCAACGCAGCACTAGTGCATTAGCTACATCAAAGACACGCATCCGCTCACCAATATTAAAGATGTAGTCTAATGCTCCTGCGGCTTTAATATTGGCAGGAATTACGCCTTGACGATCGATAGCATCAAAGGAATCAACGGTAAAATTCCAGGTGACTTCACCGCCTTTAATGCGTGCTGTGTCTATAGGATCATCTGCGACGGCAATTTTTTTCAGGGCTTCATGATATGCAAGAACAAAATATTCATCATAACTCCCTGTTTTAAAAAGTTCTTCAGGTGTCTTACCTTGCTTACTAGTGGTAAAATTAACACCCAATGTAATCAAATAATCAACCATCAATTGCCTAATAGTTGTATTAAATGAACCATTTGGTAGCGCACTACGTTCATTGATGTATTTTTCTAGATATTCAGGAATATTTTTCTCCCGTTCTAAAATTTCCAAGAGTTTTTTAACGGAAGACCGCACTTGTCCGGCGCGAATATCGATTCCTTTTTCTAGGGTTAGCTCAACTATTCGTTTCTGTGTAGGATTAATATTGACTTGTAAATCGCTTGTTACCTCTGCCAATATCCTTGCCAACAAATATCGTTTTGGCAAATCAGACACCCGCAACTGCACTGCACTAGATAAACCAGCAACATCATCTGAATTCACTGACTCGGTGGCTTGCAGCAGGATAAATGCATAAATTTCGGAGTTTGATAACAGGGTTCGGGGAATATCTTCCAGACCGCTATTATCTAGTTTTTTCGTTAACTCATCAATTTTTTCAATTGAGAGGTATTTAGGCAGGGTATCTTTCGCTGTTTGTCCCAAATTATGCACAGAATTTTTTTGTTGTTTATACTCTGCCCACTTGTCATTTACGATCCAATTTTCTGTTGCCTTGAGTGCTTCTTGTGCATAAACATCAATGTCTGTTAGCTGTCTGATATTTAGCACTTTGTCTACTGCCCAGCCTTGGGAGCCATTAGTCGTGGCTGTGTCGTTTGTTTTTGTCTCTGTAAATACCATAGCTTTTGTTTAATCCTTGTAATGTAAATTAATTTCTATTTTTAATCATTTGTTGAATGTGATTCACACATTCTTTTTCTGCGGAGTATTCAGACCAAAAATATCTTTTAAGTCTGACCAGTTTTCATACTGGAATTTATCAGCCGCTCCGTTTTGCTCTTTAGGAGTATCTACTGAAGATGAAGAGGCTGTTTTTTGTTTAAGGAAAAGTTCTTCAATAGATTTCCAGTTCAGAGGGTCAATGGTAGTAGGCTCTTGAGGTTTTTCTCCAGGTACAACGAGTTTTTTTACTTTTTCTCCTAACTCGGTAATTTGATTGTCAATACCTATCACTTTTTGCGTATTTTCAATGACAGCTTGATAAGCACCTTGGGCTTGTTTCGCTTGCTCTTCAGCTTTGTCTGCATACTGTTTTGCTTCCCTGGCAATTCTTTGAGCTTCGGTTGCAGCCTGTTTAGCTCTATCTGCCGAGTCTTTCACTCCATCGGGTGTATCTTCAACTGGTGCGACATCTGCAACATCTTGAGCCAGTTGTTCTTGTTGTTCAGCATCGCTAGCTGCTTTTTCAGCATTATTAATTAGAGTAGTATTTTTCTCAATTGCCTCATCAGTATTTTTAGATAGTTGTTGGCTTTGAGATTGGACCTTTTTAATTGAATCAGCGTTTTCTCCTTGGGCAACAAAACCTTCAATTTCGCTGGCGATTTTTTTAATTCTGTCGCTTGCAGCTTTTGCTTCAACTACCTTCCAATTAACAAGTGTCGTATAATACCTAGCCTTAGCAACCGCAGCAGCTGCACGAGCTTTAGCTGCTTCCTTTTGAGCGATCGCCGCTTGTAGTGCCGCATCATTATCTTGCTTAAGCGCCCTATCCGCTTCCATCGCCGCCTTTTGAACTTGCTCTTTAGCCGCTTGTACAGCTTGTTGTTTGGCTTGTTCAACCTCTGACTTTGCCGTTTCTACAGCACTTTGCTTGGCTTTCTCAACTTCTGATATGGCAGTATTAATCACTTGTTGCTTGGTTTGCTCAATCTCTGACTTAGCTACTTGTTTGGTTTGCTCAATCTCTGACTTGGCAGCTTGCTTGGTTTGCTCAATCTCCGATTTGGCAGCTTGTTTGGTTTGCTCAACCTCTGAGTTGGCTACTTGTTTGGTTTGGTCAATCTCTGACTTGGCAGCTTGCTTAGTTTGCTCAATCTCCGATTTGGCTACTTGTTTGGCTTGGTCAATCTCTGACTTAGCATTAGCTATTGCTTGTTGCTTGGTTTGCTCAACCTCTGAGTTGGCAGCTTGTTTGGTTTGCTCAATCTCTGAGTTGGCTACTTGTTTGGTTTGCTCAATCTCTGAGTTGGCTGTTTGTTTGGCTTGATCAACCTCTGACTTGGCAGTAGCTACTGCTTGTTGCTTGGTTTGCTCAATCTCTAAGTTGGTTGTTTGCTTGGCTTGGTCAATCTCTGACTTAGCAGTAGCTATCGCTTGTTGCTTGGTTTGCTCAATCTCTGAGTTGGTTGTTTGTTTGGCTTGGTCAATCTCTGACTTGGCATTAGCTATGGTCTTTGCAGTATCATAAACTTTTTCACTGGTTCTCAGAAAAATGCTGTTCCAGGTTAATTCACTAGCAATGCCATCTTTTTGGAGTTTGACTTCTTCTTGAAATTCTTTAACTGCTGATTCAGTGTCATCATCAAAAATACTACTTAGAGGCTTTTTGTAAAAGTCTAAAAAGTGCAGGTAACTTTGTAAAATGTTAACCTGTTCACCTCGATCGCCTTTTTTCAACTCCATTATTCATCTCCTTTAGCTTAATTTGTAGTCCAATAGTTTGAGTGCGTCGATTAGATTTAGTCTGCCAAAACCAGCCTTGCGATTTTTAAATCGCTGATCTAGCTTGTCAGCAGTATGCTTCAAGATGTGTTTTATTTGCTCGTCTGATATGGTTTTCCCTCGCTTTTTTAAGGCGTAAGACTTCAATAGTGCTACCGCTCCAGCAACGAAGGGTGAGGCATGGGAAGTACCCGTAGAGAACGAATATTCGTTATGTAAATAGGTACTATAAATATTGGTTCCTGGTGCAACTAAACTTACTTGTTTGCCATAAGTAGAAAATTTAGCGATCGCACCTGTTTCATCAACAGCTCCCACTGCAATAACATGAGGTAGCGCACCGGGATAATATAACTGTTCTTGCCCATCATTACCGGAAGCAGCAACAATCGTCACTCCCTTTTCTTTGGCATAATTGACGACTTCTTCATGGGGTAAACCACCGCCAGTATGAGGAATCCCCAAGCTCATGTTGATCACTTGGACACCTTGATCCACTGCCCATTTAATCCCTGCATTAATGTTGTCTACTAAGCCTGCTCCCACCCGTCTGCCGTTTTTCTCCATCGCACCGAGGACTCGGACAGGTAAGAGTTTGCATTTTGGTACGACTCCTACAGGCATTCCCAACCCTTTAGCTCCAATGATTCCAGCTACATGAGTTCCATGTCCTACTTCATCATCAGGAACATCATCTGCACCTAAGAAATCTCCGACAAACTTACCTGCACCGTCAATAATATCTACAAAGTCATATCCTGGTAATAGAGAATCTTGATACTCTGGATGATTCAGATTGATACCTGTATCTAAAACTGCAACAACAATGTTTGGATCTCCTTGAGTATATTCATGTGCTGCTTCCAGATAAATTGCTTGACGCGATCGCCAGTCAGTTTCAGCACTCATTGCTGTTGCTTTTGGTGACGGGATTGGGATTGAGACTATTTCTCCTATCTTGACTTCTTCTACTATTGAGAGTACAGATATTTCTTGAATGAGTTGTAAAGGAATATCTGCATCTTCTTGCAAAATTAATCGATAAATTCGATTTAAACCATGAATTAATTCTGCCTGATTCCAGATTTTTCCCGCTGGTCTATATTCTCTAGTAACCCAAATAGGTAATCTATATTTAGCGAATAGTTTGTCAACATCAGAATGAATAGTAGTTATAGCATGAGTTTTATCGTTGAGGAAATTTTCCCAATAATTGACTTCTATCTCAGCTTCCTGCCTTAACTTCAGCTTGATATGTTGTTTCATGGTAGCGAAAAGTAAAAAATCATTTGTACAGTATTAGTTATGTGTAAATTTAGCTATTGATGTATGTAACTTATTTTAAAGAAGTTAAATTGACACTTCCTTAATCAGAAATTACTATTTACAAATGAAAAATTTATTTATGCAGTAGTAAACCTAAACTCTAGAATATTTATGTAGACTGATTCTACCGAGCCAAACTAGTAAAAATACTAGTTTTATTATTCTTATAATCTCCTATCTGCTTGATAACTAAGTCAAGTGGATTTTACAAGTCGTTATATATAACTATTTTAATATTAAGTTATATGTGACTATAAGTTAACCGATACCAACAATTTTCTCCAACTCATCTAAAAGTTGAATAACTCTAATTCTATCTTGACTATTAATTAAAGAGTTCTTCTTGTGTAGGAGCTTGTTTAGCTTATTAAAACGCTCAAATATAAGTTTGTCTAAGTTAGTCTTAGATTGAGATTGGATTTCGTTAACTTTCCTTTTGATTTCGCTTAAAGATAAGTTCTCTGCAATTGCTATCTTGAGCATTTCAGCACGCTGTTGTTCTGATTTAACTCGTGCGATCGCTTGGGCTTTAGTATATTCAATTTCACCTCGTCGCAAAACAGACAAGATTTCATCTGGCAAATTCAATAAAGGCAGCCGACTAGAACGGAAACTAGCAGCATTGAACTTTCCTATTTTCGATAGTATTGATTCAACCTGCTCTAATTTGATTAGATCGTTTTGATTCAGCGATAGGCTTCTTTGTCTGGCATTGAAGGCACGGTGTAATAAGGAAATAACGGGAGCATCCCAGTTTTTTGCAAAGAAGGCGAAAATCAGTCAGGATAAGTAGGA
>NZ_CAWUDO010000116.1:0-20387 GCF_963920935.1 Nostoc sp. CCY 9925
AGATACCTGGCACTGGAGAAACAGATAAGGCTAGTAAAGCTAGTGGACTTGTTGCCTTATTGGCTGTGATTGGAATTACTGGTTTACTCAAGCTTCAAGAATTCGTTAGCGATAGAACCTTCGAGAACCTTGATGTACTCGGTAAAGACCTTTCAAAAAACCTAACGTTGTTGACAACTGTTGACTCTAAAGTCCAAAACTTAAATAAAAAAGTTGACGATTTCAACGCCAAAATTAGCAAAGAACTGGATGCCAACGCCAAGGATTACGCCAGACTCAACAAATCAGTTGAAAAAACTGGTCAGGATGTGGTAGCAGCCAAAAAACAAGCTAACGACGCTCTTTATGAAACTCGTGAAGGGCGAAAAATAGTCACTGGTTTGGCTGAATCAGCCCGGAAGTTGGCTAATGATACTTTGTACGAATTCCGTCAAAATAAGGCTGTTGTTGAGTCCAAAATCACAGAGCAGCGGATAAGTTTTGATACTAAAATTCAATCTATTAATGCTCAAATATCGAAATTTAATAGCAGCGTCTCAGATGCTTTTCAGAAATCAGTAAATGCTACCATCTCCAAATTACAATCAGACTTAGCAGCAACAAAAGCCCAAATATCAGTAATTAAGCCACAGAATATTGATACAAGTAGCATTACAGCTAATGCTATTGCAGCGGCTAAATCTGTAGTTGCTCCATTGCAATCACAAATAGCGAACACAAATAATATCATTAATGGACTTCAGTCTCAGACTGCACAAATCCCAGTATTAGCTAATTCTGTAAGTAGTTTGGGTAAATCTATTAATGCTGTAGATAACAAAGCCGATGCGGCAATGAATGAAGCACGAAATAAAGGCGCACCAAATCTTGCCCCAATTCAGCAACAATTAGACGATAAATTTAATCGGTTCATTGCTGATAATAACAAAGCTCTTGGTATTCAAGATTTGGAAATATCTAATCTTGGCAAGGATTTTGATAAAAAATTAGCAGATTTCAATCGATTAAATAATTTATCTTCCGAACAGAGATTTCAAGAGTTTAAGAAAGAAAATGACAAAGCTTTAGGAACTCTTGGACTTGAGCAATCAAAATTATCTCAAGATTTTAACCAAAGATTCGCTGATTTTAAACGTCAGAGTGAATTGACATCTGACCAACGTTTTGAGGAATTCGACCGTGAAAATAAACGGTCTTTAGGTTTATTGAAAGGTGATTTACAACAGCTTGACCGGGACATTAATACTACTAAGACGGATATTACAAAAATTGACACGAAGCTAAGGGAACAAGAGAAAGTGAATAGTGCAGCGTTACCAAAACTAGATGAAATAATCAATAGACTTCCTTTCATTCCGGCATTAACCGCCGCCGCAATCAGACCCGATATTCCGACAATTCCACAGATAGAAAATGCAGCTGCAACTGGGACGTGTCGAACTACCCAGCCAGGTGGATGTATGAGGAGAGCTTTAGATGACAGTGTGGCCAACATTAACCAAAATACAAACAATAGAATCAATGCTCTGGATGTTATTAATACTGGTGCAAATGGGGCGTTGCTAATGGGTCAGCAAACAATCTTACAAAGATTGGGTGAACAGTTACCGGGTGGGATTGGCGGTAAATTATCAAGGTTCGCCGACTGGATGCACCTTGATAGAGTACTGAATATTATGATTCTAGCTGCTACCACCCACAACGGATTAATGCTATCTAATGACATCGGACAAACTTTTGTTGGAATAATCAATAATGTATTGCAGTTAATAGGATTAAAAAAAGAAGATGGAAGCGCTTTTGATATTGGCTCGGTAATTAGTGGCTCTATTGAAAATTTAATTAAGGGGGCTATAGGGGAAGATAATTACAGTTCGCTTAAAGAATCATGGGCAAAGGCTAATCGAATTTATCAAGCGACAACTAATGTTCTTAATAGCTTCTTGAGCTTGTCGCAAACTATTCTACAAGCGTCTGAATTAATAGCAGCTTACACAGGGAAGATCGGGAATGCTTTAAGAAAGGGCGGAGTCATTCTTGAAAGCGCTTATGGCTGGATGAATCCCCAGCCTAAATTTAATCGCGTCACGCAAACATTGGAAAGTTTACAGAATGGAGCAAGCACCATACAAATGGTGACACAAGCACCTTTAGACGTGGTAAATGCCGTGACAGAATCAACAACGGCTGCAACCGAATTTGTAAAAGCGATAAAAGAAGACGACAAACCTGCAAACAAAGCTACACCCATTCCAGAACCTGATGAATTAAAAACCAAAGAAACTCAGTCTAAGGCTGATTCTCAACCATTGAATTTTGATTTTTCAGACTTATTTGATGGGGAGGATTAAACAATGTCCTTGCCAGAAGGTTTTGATAACATTGAGCATCTCCAGAGAACTTGGAATCAAGAACATAATCGCCGGGTTGATAGATACTTCAAAGATGTTCAAGGCAATGGTGATTTGTCTGGGGTGAGACCATCTTTAAAGCTAGCTTGTCGAGCTTTAGACAATGATAATATGTACGCATCTTGGATGCGTTCAGACCTTTTTTATAACATTATTGGCTATGGGCGTAAAAATCTCGCTGTTTTTTATGGCAACAGACTTGATACCGCTCCCCCTGTTGCTGGTCATCCACAATTATTTTTTGTGTTCTCTCAAGATGAATCTGCCTCTCCTCCTGAAGAATCACCGATACAGCATGAAAAATCTGTGAGATTGATGAAATTCTCTTGTGCTTCTGGAAATGCTAAACCAGCTATTACCAAAGCGAACATGACAGAAATTGCTAACGAAATTAAAACTACTTTTTTATCAAGTGGTAGGGGAATAAGTTACACCACGGGAAATAAATCAGCTAGTTACACTGACCCTGACAATGGATTTCCAAAAGGGAATTATTTGCTTGTAAACTCCAGAACTGACGGAGTAGAAATTTATCAAAAAATTTGTAACGTCATTGATGTACCTTTCCAAGCAGAAAGAGTGATCGTCAACGATCCGGACAAACCCAGCACAACAACGGCAACAGCCGGGAAAGTCACGATCTTGGGCAAACAGGTACAAAATCATCGCTATAGGCCTGTGGCGCTTCTCCGGTTTAGGAGTGCGTACATATCTTTGGGTAATCTCGTGCCACCAGTCTTTTTGCTGGATACAACGCTTAGGAATCAGGGATTAGTCAAATATCCTTGAGATGCAATGGGTATCACAGGCTGACTGCTGCTGAAAATAAAGATAAAAACCTAATAGGTTTCCGTAGAAAGTTCTAAGGGTTTTAAAGGGTTAGAGTTGCTGGTATCTGTAACAACTATCACCAGTAAATAATATGGGTTTTAGAGATCTGCAACGCTTTGAATCGCAGAAATCGCGTTATGACAAGTACAAACTTTGGCTGGCAATGACTCCAGACCAAAGGCAAGCTGCATACGCCGCTATCACCGATGAAACTAAACGAGCGAAAACAGAAAGAGAAAAAGGTTATATTTCACCATTCGGTACTGCTGGCAACACTAAGGTTTATGTTCCTGCCAATTTAATCAAGGATGGACAAACAGGCCAAGGCTCTGGAGTAGCTACCGTGCTTCGTGGCTTACTTGCCAGCTACACCACCACTGCTACTGAGTTTGCCGGACTAACCACCCCACTTTTTATTGACGTGCAAAAATTTAAGTCAGCCAAGTTAACCCTAACTTCTGTTGTGCCTGGTACAACAACAAAAAACAGTCGGATTACTGGCGCTGGATATAAAAAGCCTGACGTAGACTCTGTTACTGGTGAATTTGGCCAAAACACTGGCGGTCAAGATTATGATGCGGCTGTTTTAGCCATCAAAGGTGAATCAGCTTACACCACCTTCATTGCAGGAAACGGCGGTAAAAACCGCGCTAGATTCACTCCTGAGGGCTAATGAGCAAGATAGCAGAACGAACTGGAATTATTTGGACTCCAGATGATTCGTTAGATCTGCTATCCGTCGATGTTGATGGTAACTGTTCTGAAGCTGAATTCATAGGAATGCTTGCCATCAACCAAGCGGGTAGGGATTGGTTAACCGGGAAAATTGATATCGTTGAATACCTCGACAAGCTGGAGTATTACGGTATCCCTAATCCATTTGAGATATTAGATGAGTTTGCTGATCACGTTGATTTTGTAATTTCTCACGGGTAATTCAGAGGGTGAGAGTAGTTGAATTAAGTAATAGTGATAATTGGCAAAGCATCTACTCTACTAACGTTAATGCTGTCCAAGTTCCTATGCAAAATGGGGGCTATCTGAATAGTCCCATTCCAGAAATATTAGTCCCATTTGTGCTAGATAAATTTATTCTTGCAGTTAGTGTGGATACTGATGTTCCCTCCGGTTCTACATGGAGGTTCGCAGGATACATTAATCAAAAAATCAGTACAGGGCTTGTTGTTGGTGGCAATCAAGATGCAACCACCTCTCAAGGAAAACCGTTATTTTTAGACCAAATTAACCTGATTCTTTTTAATAAAATTTCTACATCTTATGGTGTCAGCGTCAAAGTACCAAAATGGTTTACTCGTGCTGCTGTGAATGTGTGGGAGTACACAGGTGTCGATGACACTTCAGAGGAGATATTGCTCGGTCAAGAATTTGCAAACATTAACTTTAAGCTAGACCAATTACTCAATGGCTGAGAAGCAATGAAAATTGATATTAACAACGCTCTGACTATTATTATCGGGCTATTAACAGTAGTGGGAGCTATTTATCGATTAGCCCAAATTGAGGCTAATATTAATAGCAAGATTGACAAGGTAGAGAATAAATTGCTATATGCCGTCGATCAGCTTAAAGATAATTTTGTAGACAGGCTTTACAAAGTAGAGAAAAAGGTAGATGTCCACTTGGTCGAATATAAAGAAAAGAAGCTCTTTACAGAATATCGACTCAACGGACTGGAATCACTCATCAAGCATAAATTTGACCGACTGGCAAACTGGGTCAAGCAGATTGTTGGATTTTTGAACAAAAATTCTGGGTTTCAGATCCGCGATGACAAGTTTTAACCCTCTGGGGATTCGGCAAAGAAAATAGAGTCATCACGAATTTTTTCCCCACCAATACGTTCCACTTTACCGAGACAGCAGGCACATAAAAAGTAAAAGAGGATACTATCGGTTTCAGGCTTGATTAACTTGTTCAAGCGCGATCGCAATTTTGCATACTGAGTATCGGTCAGATGGCATTCAAATACACTGTACTGTACCCACTGTCCATAGGATTTGAGAATTTTGTGAATTTTGGTGCGGCGTTTATCTTCTGAAATATCATAAGACACAACAACATTCATTGCTAGTTTTTTTCTCCACTTTCTACACTAATGACTAATGACAGATAATTATTGTACAGACGCGATTAATCGCGTCTCTACTTTCTACTTCAAAACTAATGGTGGATATTTTTCAATTTCACCCATTAAGTATTTCGCTAATAATCGAGCTTGTAATTCAAATGCTTCTTGATAAGTGCATTTGCGTCCGAAAACAGGATGTTTAAATTGGGATTGTTTCTTTTGTGCATATTGCTGCAAAAATATTTTTCGTCCTTCTGAGGTAAGAGAAACTGCTTCACTCAAAGGTTCTGTAATAAAATATGCTTTTGTTAACAATTGTCTATTTAATACAGACAATACTATTGCGTCTACAATTAAAGGACGAAACTCTTCCATTAAGTCTAATGCTAGTGATGGTCTACCGTAGCGATCGCAGTGCAAATATCCTAAATATGGATCGAATCCGGCAATATTGATTGCACCTTGAATATCATGCCGCAATAATGAATAGCCAAAGCTAAGTAAAGAGTTAACCGGATCGGTTGGAGGACGGCGGACACGTTTATTAAAAGTAAATTCTGTAGTCCGAATAAGTTGATTGAAGCAACCAAAATAGGCAGCACTTCCAGCACCTTCTAACCCACGCAATGAATTAATATTTTTAGTTGTATCAATTGGTGCGATCGCTTGTTCTAAACGCGTTACATTTACAGATAAATCTAAATCTGGATTTTCACGTTGACGCCGGATGAGGAGATTCCGATAGTTTTTTAGCTTCCCGCGCACAAAACCTTGTACTACATGAATTGCTTGGGCTGATTCACCGGCTGCTTGCCATTGGGCTTTACGCACAAAGATATTTTTGGTAACTTCTGGTTCTATTCTTCCCAAATAACGACCATTTTCTGTGAGAAAAGTAACAGGTATATGTCGTTCTAATAGTTCAGAGATAGCAGCTGGCGAAACAGTAGCGCGTCCTAAAACTACAACACCATCTATCTTGATTAATGGGACATCTAAAATAGTCTTTTTCTCAAATTTGACATGTAACCGTTCATCAACTTTGCCAATAAAAGCATCTTCTTGAGTGACGTATACTGTACCCATAATTACATCTCCGATTAATTGTTGCTAAAAAAAACTGGTCTTTCAGACGCGATGAATCGCGTCTCTACAAGAATATTTTTACGCTTAACTGAACTGTATTGATGTATAAACTTGTTTTACTTCTGAATTCTCACTAATTAGCTTCTTGATAGCGTCCTACTTTTTCTGTAGCTTGAGGTAAACACTGTGAATATAAACTGCATCCATCACAGCGTTTTGATTTGATAGCTTTGGGCATTGCGCCTGTAAATAACAGTGTTTGCACAGCTTCAATAGTGGCGATCGCATTTTGACGCAATTCTTGAGAAATCTCGACTAATTGCCGTTGGTGGGAGTGTGCATAGTAAATATAGCCAGTATTGATAACTTGACCTGTCATTTCTTCTAAACACAAAGCTTGAGCGCAAACTTGCAATTCATCGTTATCCCATTCGCCCTTACGTCCTCGTTTGTATTCGATTGGATAAAATTCACCGTTTTCAGATTCAATTAAATCAGATTTACCTATTAATTTATATCTATCTGATTTCAACCAAATCGCTCTTATTTGCCAAGTTTCTTCGCGGTTAACGTCTCCAGTTTTATGCACGCGATCGTGTAAACTTGTGCCCTCAATTGTATATTGATTATCAATAAATTCTCCCGCACAAAACATTCGCCAGCAGCGATGTGAACAGTAGCTATATTGATTTAATGCAGCAATAGAAATGTAATCACTGTCATTCATAACTTTAATTAATTATTGATTTAAAAATCCAAAATTCAAAATCTAAAATTGATACAGTCTATACTCGGCGTACTATTCCCATTCCCATAGTCGTTTTACGCCCCAATCCTGCGTATAATGCAAAGTCAGCTAAAGCATTAATTTGCTTAATTGCCAAGGCTTCAACATCTCCCAAAATCCGATAGTTAATGCTGCCAATGCAACCTATAAACTTACTTTCATAGTTGCTTATAACTTCGGTATTAATATTGAAAGCACTAGGATAAATTGATTCAATGCCAATACTAGAGATTTCAGTTCCGCTGTATTTATTCCAACGATTCAAAAGGCTATTGAACACAGATTCTTTGATAGGAAGGACATTATCATATCCACCTTGACGGAAGGATACAGGTGTAGCGAAGGTGAAATTGAGAGTGCGATCGCTTGGCGATGCTTGCTCATACAATTGTGTATAGCTGCAAACATTAGCCCAAGGTTGCATTGATTGGGGAGTACCTTGAATACTGGTAATATGTAGATTTGCAGAACCCAAATGCCAAGGATGTTCCGGATTAAGATTTAGCCACAGTCCAGTTAGTTTACTAAATAAAGTGTCATCGAGTAGAGAAATACGCCACCAGCAGGGAGTACCAGCCGGGATAGGCTTTTGATGACTAAATTGCAACGTCTGGTGATGTTGCTTGTGTTGTCGTTGTATTTGCAACGGTGAGAGAGTGAAGGCTTTATCTGCGTTGGAGGAGTGCAAATACTCTGCCAAGCTGGAATCAACAGAACTGATGAGAGTGAGAAATAGTGCGTGGTAGTGTCTCCCAGTGAGGAACTCCGGGTAGATAGGAGATTGGGGAATGAGGTTGAGGAC
This sequence comes from Nostoc sp. CCY 9925, assembly GCF_963920935.1. Classification (NCBI taxonomy): domain Bacteria; kingdom Bacillati; phylum Cyanobacteriota; class Cyanophyceae; order Nostocales; family Nostocaceae; genus Nostoc; species Nostoc sp. CCY 9925. The sequence continues at coordinate 8,007 of NZ_CAWUDO010000116.1, forward strand.
GAGGCTGTGAGGCATGAATAATTTAAAATGGTAGATGTAGGGTGGGCATTGCCCACCACTTGAAATTAAGCTTTAAATCGATACTGCATTTTTGCAGGTAAGCGCAATTTTTCAGTTTTGTTGGGATTATCGAATTCGTAATATTCTCCTTGGCGAATGCTGACATTTTGAATCAGACTCACCGGGGGCATATTTACCACATCATAGCTAACAACTTGCTGGGTAAACATCACATCCAAAGGATTTAATGGGTAAGAAAAAGAGAAGTCACCTGTTTTTAATTCAATTTTGCTGACTTCTTGAATAGTGAGTTCAGCTTTACTCATCCATTTCCCTAAACGAATCCATTTTGGTAACTTGAGTTGCTTTTGAGAAATTATAAACAACTCAAATTGACTTTCTGGTGCAATTTCTTTTGCCCTACCAAAACTAGGAATATTTTTTTGCGTTTTCTCCATTTCCACATGGTAGTTATTGTTAGCATACTTCCAGGTGTTGAGAATAGCAGTATGTTTAACTGCACGCGCAGGAGTTACATAAATTCCTTGTTGATTTAGCGGTGTTAAATGTACCTCATATTTAGGAACTTGTTCAGGGCAAAAGTAACGATAGGAATCTTCTTCAGTAACAGTGGTAGAGTAAATTTCGCTATCTACTAATCCTAAGGCGTAGCAGAGTGCGTAGTTGTGAATTACTGGTTCTGTTTCGTAAAGTCGTCCGATTTCACGAGTAGCGTAATACAGACTGTCATGAAGTTCTAATTGACAGCAATAAATGATTGGCATAGCTATTATCCCGCTTTAGCAGCAGTTTTCTTTTTGCTGATGTGTTTCTTGGCGTATTCTTTAGCTTCTGCATCAGCTTTTTGTAAAATTGACTTGATTCCTGTTTCGCTACCTGTGAGAACCTTAACTTCATTCAGCAGAGGTACAAAAGCATCGCCGATAAAGTCGGTATGAACGATAAATTCATCAGCCATTAATGTCTCGATTGCACTTTTAGCAGCAATAATTACATCATCTTCATCTAAAGGTTCAGGAGAATTAATAGTTTTGTTTGACTGCATTTTGTCATATATTGCCTGAGTCCAGCGCAAGTTACTAGTAATTTCTCCATCTGCAAAGATAACACCGATTAATTCGTTTCTAACGCGACCTGTACGGGTTGTTTGCGCTCCATAGTGACGAGTACGCAGGATGTTATTAAAGACGTAAAGAAAACTAGCTTCAGTAGGGTCTTTTAATGTGACAATACTGGGGAAGAAAACTTGCGGTCTGATGTGGTCTTGCTGGTTAATTCTAGCTGTGACTGCACCTATTTCACCATCTAATTTTCCATCTGATTTCTTTTCTCCTTTTGCTGCCATTGTCCCATTTTCATAAGGAGCATTTAAGGTAAAACTTTCATGTGATTCATCAAAAGCTGTAATTGAAAATGCTGTATCGACAACAACTTTGGATTTTTCAGAGCCAGAATCACCAATAGCAAATCCGTAAATAATACAATCAGGATTATCCATTGCGAAGGCTACGTTATATTCGCATTCTTGAGCAGTCATTAAACCATAGTTACGCAGTAATTCACGACCAACTAAACGTTCTGGTGTAGACTGCTTACGTTTGAACATTGATAGACGGCTAATTGTGTTTCTATCTTTGATTCCAGCCCTTACTCGTGCTTTATTTAATTCACTATCTGTTTGAAATAGCGGATAAGATTCGGTAATACGAATGGTTAGAAAGTGGGCATATTTACCCATCGGTTTGTAGGGAATTGCATCGTGGAAGAACTTTGAGTCAGTTGTTTTTAGAAATGACATGATTTTTATCTCCAGTTTTTGGATAAACACAACATAGCTTGAGGATATAAGATTAAGGATAAATTTATCCTCATGGAAAACTCAAAAGGATAGTATTAGTCTGGAATAAGTTGTTAATCTCCATCCTCACCATCATCAGAAATATCATCATTAGATTTATTAGCCTTATCACGGCGTTCCTTATCATTTTCTAGACGATATAGAAATTCACAAGTATCTTTTATGAGGTTAAGTTGACGGCCTGCTAAACGAGCGCGATCGCTAGCAAAAGATTTTTCAAAAACTTCTATAACAAAGTATCTTGCAAAATCTAAAATTGCATCTCTTTCCTCATCACGATGAGCAATAATCCAACGCCCTTCTGCTGTTGAATTACGTACTCTCTCCATCAATTTGAAAATTTTTCCTGCTACAGCATCAACTAATACTTCCCCTTGAAAAAATCCTTTATCAGCTTTGATAACAGTATCAGCAGCTTCATCAATTGGTTTCAAAATAGCATTTGATTTAATTGGTTTTCCTTTGCTAGATTTAGCTCTATAAAATTTGCGGTAAAGTTCAGTTAATTTTTTAGGATGATGCAGATATGATTCTTCTCCCACAGTCAATTCCTCCAAAATGGGGTTATATTGTGCATAAGGGTCAAAGCATGGATAAAAATGATAGGTATAAAGCCGAATTTTTTCAATTCTGGCTGTTTCCACTCCCTGATTACGTACCCAACGATTAAGATAAGAAAAGACATACAGCGGACTAGTTTCAAAATCCTTTGCTAGTTCTGTAAATCTTCCCCAATTGGCATCATAACCAGACTTTCCTTGTCGCGCATTCACATCTAAATGAATCGCGTAAGCAGCGGTAAGTACATTTAAAGGCGCTGGATATTCAATACCATTTTCATTCCAACCTTCAAGAATGTAATCCAACCGAAATCTGTCCCTTTTTACTAAAGCGCGAAACGCATGAGGCGCACTGTCAAGAAAAACGCTTTCTTCAAACTCAGCACCATCATTAAATGGTGGAATTGGTGACTCAGAAACTACTGTTTTCACATCCAAAATCATCGGAAAAGCAAACGCTAACCAGCTAGGCATTACCCAAGATTCTGTATCAGTGCTATCTCGTCCTGGTGGTAGCGCCATGAAGTAAAATGTTAAAGGCTGGTCTTCCGGATAAGAAAGCTTAAATGTCCGATCTTTCTCGTCTTCTAAGTTTTCGTCAATCAAAAAACTATCTACACTTTGATAGTCTTTTTTAGCTAAATGAGCTTGTAAATCTTTAGTTATAAAATGATTGCGAACACTCGTATCAAAGCGAGTTTGAGCAATTCCACTATAAGCTTTTTGTAAAAATTTATTAGTTTCTGGAGTAAAATAATAGGTGGGATAAAAATAGAGATACCGATATTTACCATCTTCAAATCTTTTACCTACTGCTTGCGTTTGATTCATCAAAATTTGCCTGAGCATCATTTCCACACTTGCAATGCTAGAAATATTCCGCTTGGCATTAGAACCACCCAACATTTGTTTATTTGTATAAACTTGGGGTGTAAATAAAACTGCTGATTCCATCTGCTCGGTTACTGTATAAGCAGAATGAGAAATTGAACAGATTAATTGTCGTCCTCGTCCTGGTTTTTTAGCAGCATTGTAGTTACCTAACTCATTGAGAAAATTCTCCGTTTGAGTTTCAAATGGCTCTTGATTTGTAGTTGGTAACATCACAACTCGTGATACCCATTGCCTTAAATCATCCCAACCATCAGGTAATTTATATTGTGCAAGAATAGGAGAAATTAAGTTTGTTAAGTAGTGAATAACTTCCTGACAATTTTCTCTAACATTTTCAATCCCAGGATGTTTTTCCAGATATTTAGCAGCTAGATAGTACCATTCATAAGGAACTCCGCCTGTATTTCCCTTTAACTTGTTTTCTTTTAGGCTTTCATTGATGCGCTGAATGTGGCGAATTTGGGGTATATACTCTGTTAAATTCCATAATTCAGCTACTTTTTGAGTCAAATCTAAAGGAGGTATTTCTGGTAACTTTTTATCTTTTTTGCGAACAGCTTCAAGACGATTAACAGTTTCTTCCCAAATCTTGCGACTCACTAAATCACCAAACTCTGCTATTTGGTCAATGCGGATATCATCAGCAAAGTTAAAATCAAATTCAGGTGGTAAAACTCCTTGTTGTTGAAACTTGACTAAATTTTCACTCCGGCTTTTAGCAACAGATGGTTTATTAGAATTTAAAATGCGTAACGTTGCATCTAAAGCTACTTGCATCAAGCCTGGAGAATCAAAAAATAAGTTGTAATATTCGGCATATTTCATGCCTTTACCATCTCGACCAAATCCTGTTTGTCTAAGCCTTAATTGACCCGCGCACAGAGATTTAATACTGTTAACTACAAGGTCTGGTAAATCTTTGGCTGAGATAGGAGGAGCATTACGCGCAGTTAGGTAAATTACACCTGTTGGCAGATATAGTAAAGGTTCATAGTATGTATGTTCATTGGTGTTGAGGCTAGTATGAGCTTGAATTACAGCATTATTTACAACATTAGTTAAAACACCGCGATTTTCAGCAATGCGGTGATAGGTAAATTGTAATTGTCCATCACTAAGAGTGTGCAGAATGTCATTTAATCCCCGATGTTCTGCATCTTGGGGATGTTTAATAACTGATGCTAGTAAATCAGCTAAACGAGTTAAATCACATAAACTCCGAATAGTGCGGTCTTTAAGAACAGGATTTAGACCAAATTCAGAAAAATTCCAGTTAGTATCCCAACGACTTTGTGCATTATAAGCCATACACAACAAATCATCGATATATTCTTTATACGCTTCGGGATGCTCTGAATTGATAAATTTATCAAGTCCTAATTCTTGAACTTTTTCCTCAATGATTTGCCGATGTTTATCTAAAGGTAACTTGCGACATTCTTCAGGTGCATCAGGAAATTTTTCAAAGTCATGTAGAATAAATCCAGCAATTACTAATCGCCGTTCCCGTTCTTTCACTACTCGCCGGACGGTGGTATCGAGATTTTCTAATCGTTTCTCTATTAAATTTGCAGGAAATAAACCATTGAGTAAGTGAGTATTTAACGATTGGTCTGCCGCGTTATCTCGCCTGACTTTACTTTTACCTTCTGCTTCTCTTTTTTGGTCAATTTCATCAAAAAACTTACCACCTTTAGCAGTTACACCAATTGCTATTCGCAGCAGATTTGGTAACACATATTCGGCAAAATCCGCCATCACTTTATCGCCTGGATTTTGAGCCTGAATTGCTTCACGCAATAGCTTAAGTGTGAGTAATTCACCTTCTATTTCGATGGTGCGGTCTGAAGAATCACCATCAAAGCCAAAATCACCCGACAACCAATCATCATCTAATACCTCAGATTTGGCATCGGTTTCTGTTTCTAAAAGTGATAATTGTTTATCTTCATCTGAAATTCTACTTTTTTTAGCCATCTTCTTGACTCAATGAAATTAAATAAGAGTTAATCTGGCGGACATAAAGCGGATATTGTTGCAATGCAAAACTGATAGAGTTAAAAACCTGGTGCGGATCTATTTCGTCATATTCGTGAACAAGACGATTTCTTAATCCTGATGATGGTGCTATTTGTTGTGCTAATTCTGGTGTAATTACTTGATATTTGCTAAGTTCAATGAAAGCTTCAAAATTGGTAGCAGAATTTCCAGGACTTAATTTTGATAATATGTGTTCATTGATATCTATTGCAGCCTGAGTCATTAATTGCAGTAGTCTTTCTACAACAAGTTGTTGACGAAAATCAGCTAAGAATTCATCAAGGCTAGTAGAGCGATACTCTTTTAACGTGTTGTAATATTTGGTGATTAATCTTAGTCTAACTAAAACTATTTCGGGTTCTATATCACTCATACTCTCCACTTATTTAGTTCTATTTCAATAATTTTGTGTTGCTTTTCACGGAATTTTTTTAATTCGGATTTAGATTTTAATGACTTTAATCTAAATTCCTCAAATTGTCCAGGAAAATTTTCAAACATGATAATCCCGTCACGAGCAATAAAATGTGCGATTAATTCTGAACAATGATTTAATTCCACAATATCAATATGGTCAGAATTAATATTGAATAATGTGCCAATTCGCATAGGTAATTCAAATAAACGAAAAGCATTATCTTTTACGTAAGCCTCACGTTGTTCTTCATCATACAAAACTGCAAAATCCCAATCACTCTTAGCGTTTGTGTTACCAGTAGCTCTAGAACCAAACAAAATTAACATTTTTATGTAAGGAATTTTTTCAGGAAGTTGTAATGAAAGTTCTTGCAGTTCTGAGATGGTTGGAGTATTGTTTTGCATTTGATGATTCTCCAGTTGGATAAATAATCGTCAACATTCAGTTGCTCACTCTATAATTCTATTCAACTCCTTCCAATAATTTGGCAACTTGCTCTGGAGCAGGAAGCTGATTTTGTAATTCTTGAGGCAATTTTGATACTACTTGATAAGTACCTACCCCAATTGGTTTATTCGATTCTTTCAAAGCATATTCAACTATTGTTCTCTGCTTAGATTTGCAAAGAATAATTCCAATGGAAGGATTTTCATCAGGTAGCTTTACCTTGTCATCTAAAACAGCTAAATAAAACTGCATTTTTCCGACATATTCAGGTAAAAATTTACCAATTTTAAGTTCTATCGCCACCAAACACTTTAAACGGCGATGATATAATAAGATATCTATAAAATATTCTTCATTATTAATTTCTAGTCGATATTGACTACCGATAAAAGCAAATATACCGCCCATCTCTTGCAAAAATGGTTCAACTCTGGTTAAAATTGCCTGTTCTAGTTGTCGTTCATTGTGTTCATCTGCTAATTCCAAGAAGTCAAATGTATATTCATCTTTAACAGCTAGTTTTAATTGGTTACGAATTTCCGCAGGAACAGTTTTATCAAAGTTAGTTTGATTCAGTAGAGTCTTTTCATAAGTTTGATTTTCAATTTGGTGAATCAAAACGTTTTTTGTCCAGCCAAATTTGCGAGTCATTCTAATATAAAATTCTCGTTCTAGGTCATCTTTGCACTTTTCTACAATGACTAGATTGTGAGTCCATCCAATTTCTCGCACCATTGGTGCGAGTTTTTCATTATTGACATAAGATTCATAAAAAAGCCTCATTCGCCAGAGGTTAGCAGCAGAAAATCCACTAATTCCAGGAAACTCTGCTTGTAAGTCTTTTGCTAACTGTTCTACTATCGATTTGCCCCAACTAGCGCCCTGCTGTTGAGTAACAATCATCTGTCCAATGTCCCAGTATAAGTTAATCATTTCACGATTAACTGCTTTTAGTGCTTCGTACTGGGCTGAACGAATGCGCTGTTTTATTTCCATTAGCAAATTTATGTAATTATCTGAAATTGGGTTATTCATAACGTAAAATGTTCTACTCGTTCATCACCAACTAGCTGACGCGCGTAGATTAAACAGACTTGTATATCTTCTCTTTCTAGCCAGGGATAACCTTCTAGCAAAGTTTCGATAGTATCTCCTGCGGCCAGCATTCCTAAAATATGTTCAACCGCAAGGCGACGACCGCGAATAATAGGTTTACCACCAAAGATTTTGGGGTTGACTGTGATTCTTTCCAAAACTTTTTGTTCGTTCATGATTTACCTCTAAGGTGTTTAACTTTAGAGAGGGGGCTTTTGAAATGATGAATTCTTAGCCCCCTTAGTTAACTTACGCAGCCAATATCAATAACTCTCTAGGAATTTGATGAGGCTGTTGTGGGAATAGGTCGAGTTCGAGTTGCTCATACCTGACACACTGTTGAACTTCTTCAACCTGAAACTTTTTACTATTTACTGGAGCAACCTGCTCAATTGTGTAAAGTTCCACATCGAAGAGAACTAATTGTTCACCACTCATTTTTGTTATCTCCATTATTGGATTTGTCTGAATGGTGGTTTATGCCCTTTAGTGTTTAAAACAAGCTGATATGCCGGACGGATGCAAGCATCGGAACGGCTACTCTCCGTTTTTGTACTTGAAGGCTCACGCCACCAAGTAGACTTTAACACACCTTTATAAGTTCAGCATCTGAAGACAAGTTAAATTTTGAGGACACATTTCTATATAATTGAATGTAGAGGGTAACTAATAATCCCTATCAGGGATTGAAATTTCCGTTGCTGCACTTGCAGGCTTACGCCCTCCCACTGTAAATCAGTGATCAAAATCCCTATTAGGGATTGAAACCTGAAGCAACCCATATCTCATCTCCTTTGCTTTTAAACGTGTACGCTAGCGTATCTAGCAGCAGTGCAGAGTGACCGAAAGCGATCGCATAGGGCGCGTTAACATCATGAAAGCTGTACTGGTCGCTGATTGGGTAAATCTGAAAGTGCATTGGTAGCCGCAGCCGCATCCGTACCTCTGCAACTGGATGGCGAATCACATAACAAACTAAACCTTGTTTTTTCAGGCGTTTGTTAATTTCCCCAATCCAGTGGTTTTCAGGTTGCCAAATTTCCACACCCTTTAAAACCTGCACTTTCCAAGCGTCTGCTTTCGGCTGCAAGTCGCCTGAATAGGTAAATTTCCAGTTCAGTCGTTCCTCGCGGTAGGAACGCAACTTGATAAATGCCAGACAATGAGCAAATCTACCTTTGGCTATGGGTTGTCCGGTGCGTTGGGCGGTTTCTTGGAGTGTCCGTATAAACGCCGCTTCTGTCCACATTTCAATTTCTAAGTTGCTTAAAATTCCTGGTAAATCGTAGGTTTTAAATTTGTCTACTTCGTTTGCTTCCGTTAAATCGTAAATTCCGCATTGCAGAGGACTAGAACCTCGAAAACTAGCAGCATCATCAGCAATGGGATTTCCTGATTTACCTGAAAGCGCTTGCCAATCTTTAGCCCATCCTTGAATACGTCCAGCTATGGATTTTAAACTGGTTTCAAATACTGCTTCACAAGTTACTTGAAACTGCTCTCGGCTTTGGGCATACTGTTGTTTAATTGTCCGATCGCTTAATTTGCAAACCAGCCAAAATGATTGCACAGCACCCCAACGGCGATAATAACCATGAAAATCATTGATTTGGCGATATTGCTCTTTAATTATTGTTTGAAGAGTGGGGCGATCGCAAATACTATTAACTGCTAAAGGTGGTGACTCTACCTGAAATAAACGCTCTACTAAAAAGTTGGGAACCAGAGCCAAAGCTGTGAAGTTGTCAAACTTAACTATATCACCATTTTTTTCATAGCCATCATGTCTGCCTAGCCGTCCCAAACGTTGAATAAAATTACCTGCATCCGATGATTCAAAAATTAGGAAATTAATTTTAAAATCTACCCCGACATCAATGGTACTTGTGCCAAGAACTAAATCAGCAGATAAACTTAGCTCTTTTTGTCCTTTTCCTGATAATCCCGTATTTTCTCCCACAGTCAAGCCATGAGACTGTAATATTTCTTGAAAAAATGGAGTCAAGCGTTTGACTGCTGCAATTGAATTCAGAATAATTGCTCCTTTACTTCCTGGATACTGCTGAAACTGAGCCAAAATCAAGTTACTATTTTCTCTTAACCAAGTTTCCGAAGCTTTAAAAGAAGGTTCCAAAGAAATAAATTTGAGTGAAATGGCCCGTGCTACTTGTCGCCATCCCTGTGATCGCAGTTCATTTTCTTGTTTTATAGTATCAGCAAATTGATATTTATTTTGCTCCAAAGGGTTAATTTCTTGACAGCGAAAACCTGCTGCTTGCAATCTGCTAATTAAATTTTTATCTGGTGTAGCTGAAAGAAACAAAAACTTTTTGCGGCGGTTTGTACAGCGAATTAACAGCATTGTATTAATTACGCTAGCAATTTGAGGCGCGGCAAAAACATGAAATTCATCAAAAATAAATAAATCAAAGTCTTTATCTATTCTTCCCCATAATTTATCCGGACTGTCACCAGGAATTATATAAGCACCTCGATGTAAGTAATGAAAAATATCAGGGTTAGTTAATAATGCTTCTCTTTGATTTGTGAGAGTTACGATCGCAGCACTTTTTTTCAATCCTTCATTCTCGGCATAAATTTCTAAATCAGCCCCACTCAGTCGCACTATACGCGGTTTATCTCTAGGTTGAAATTCTTCAATATATCCTTGAATTTGTATTTCTTGGTCACGTGCTAATTCATTAGTTGGATAAAGTCCAATAGCGGAAAATTCACCTTGAAGCACTTCTAAATAAGCAGCTAAACTTTTACCGTCGCCAGTCATAGCAGTGTTGAATACTACATCAATATTTGGGTTTTGTAGTGCGTTGAATGTTTCAACTTGATGCCAAGATAATGACCATCCATCAGGAATTTTCAAGCCTGATGGTGTCACCACTGTTTGAGAATACACAGGCTTGAGAGTTATTGTGTAATCGTTGGACATACACTTAAATAGTGTCCGTAACTGGTTGTTAAAAACTATATTGACACGCAAAATATAGATTGGCAACAAAATACTGTATAAAGTGTCCGTACAAAATGAGTCGTAAAGGTCAATCGATAACTCTGTCTCTGCGGGAACAGGATAAAACCGAATTAGAAAACCTGGCGCTGGAGTTTGGTATGATGTGGGGCGATCGCCCGAACATCTCCAAGTTAATAGAAGCGATCGCTCGCCATCATTTAATTATTGGTAAAAATCATGACTGGTCAGAAGCGCGTATCCGTGCCCTTGACCGTGCAATGCGCCTATTAACTGACAATGGGCAAAACGATCAGGCACAGATAGTAGCACAATTATTACTAGAACGTAGCGAACTACCAATACCTCTGCGTACCGAAATCGAAAGCTTTTTGGGAAATTTAACCCCACAGTGGCGTTTGGAAATTGACCGTTACATCTTACGCCAGCAAGCGTTTCAACTCAGTTATCAAGATGCGGCACAACGAGTATTTAATTTTACTGTTCGCTATGCCAAAGTTACACCCCATGAAAAGCGTCAATACTTAGATTGCTGGTGTGAAGAGACAGAGGGTAATTCTGATGTCGAACAATTACGGCATAATTGGAGTTTGCGTTTAGACCGTATTCAAGAGGCTGCTGTTTTACCTGTTGATGGTGAGTGGCGTACTGGGTTAGCACAGATAGACGTAGAAATGCATCTACTAGGTAATTTGGGTTTTGCTTATCAAGCCAAGCCAGAAGATAAGATAAGTGAATGGCTACTAGACACACAACGGGTGAAGCGAGTTGTCAGGAGTGTCTCTAATACTTTTTGGTTCATTCGGGAAGTGATGCAATATGCACCAGATTGTGTGATTGTATCGCCAGAAAATGTCCAACTACTCATACTCGGAAAACTTAAAACTCTCTGCCAGCATTATAAGCTTGAAGTTTCTTCTTAAAGTTTAGAGAACAATATTATACTTGCCTTGAAAATATAGCGGTTCCCATAGTTATTTTTTCGCCGTCATTTTCAAGTTTCAATTCCTAATAGAGAGTTAATTAAATTTCAACAGAACTGTGGGAACCAGAAGGGGCAAGCTACTACGTTTCAATCCCTAATAGGGAGTAAATGAAATTTCAACTTACATTGCTCAGGATGTCTGCATTACACAGATGGCACATAGCAAGTAGTGTAATGTATTTTTGTAAAGAAATGGCAGATTTTGCATAAAACTTGTGTCCTGAAACTGAGCAGTAGTCAAGATGACTTTGATTTTCAGTCAAATAGTTTACTGATAACTGGTGATGGTAACTCTTATTTACAAACTAGTACTTGGGTGGAGGGGTATAGTGTCCAGGATAAATATTTGCTGCTACTGGTTGTCAGGGTTAGGAATTGTAATAAGTAGTGCATTCATGAGTATCTCTATCCAAGCTCAACAATCGAATTTAGAACAGGTCAGAGATAGTGTCAATTCTAGCTACACACCAGAACCAGAAAGCGTTAAACTTCACAGGATATTTAGACTTTATCCCTTATTGCCAGATTATGACAGCCCGTGGAAATTTCTGTATGGAACAGCGTGGTTTGCACCGAATAATAAATGTTTTGGTTTACCTTTACTCACAATTGCAGGACGTGGCGGAATACCGGCGAGTCCCACGGAACCCTTAATGGGTGATGCAGTGCTAACCGATTGGGTAAAGCCAGACGCGGACTATGAAAATCGGGCTAGAGATACTCATAGCAAAAAAGCACAGGAGGAAACAAACACAAAAATCAACCTAGAAAAGTTCAATTCTGTCAATAGCCCTACTCAAATTGTGGAAGCTCAAGGGTGGGTAGTAGATGCCAATCACAATGTATTTCTAGTGGCTCAATCACCCAGTGTGAAATTTCGTAATTCCTTATTCACTTCCGTAACTTGCATTCTCCCTCAACATTGAGTTAAGCGATCGCCTAGCTAGCTGATAGCATTTTGCAATTACATCCAATACAAACAATTCGTAGTCTTGCACAGCTAGCTGTGCTACCCCACCGTATAAGTAAGTCGGCGCGAAAAAACTAAACTATGTAAAGATAAGTAAATACTGAGAA
>NZ_CAWUDO010000117.1:0-20235 GCF_963920935.1 Nostoc sp. CCY 9925
TTTTCCTGGTTAATGTTTTGTTACATAGCGGTAAATTTTCACGCCCATTTACTTAGCAGCAGCTGGTGGTATTACCTCTGAAAATATAAAGGACTATGCTAGCACTGGTGTAGATATTTTAGTGACAAGTTCACCGTACTTTGGTAAACCATGCGATATTGCAGTCAAAATGACGATGGCGCAGTAGGCATTTTTAATTTAGTTTGATATTTAAGATTGCAGTTGTTAAAACGCAGCAGTTGAGCCAGAAAGAACAGCGCTTATGCAACACTTAGAACGGAAGTAAATGGGCGTTTTGCAAAGCTCTTAAGCAGTTGATAAAATTGAGCGATTAGTCATCTATCGCTCTATTCACTGCACCATGAATTGTAGCGTTTATTTGGTCTATTGGTTTTATACACGGAGTAGTCTAGCCGCTCTATGGTTTTGCTTCAACTATAGTGTCGGGATAACTACAACCCTTCCTCATAACTCGGACAGTTTTCCAATTTATAGGTGAGTCTCACTTATAAAGAGTTTATTAACTTGATAGTTACCTATTTATAAGGTAAATAACGACAGCTTAGTTTCTATACAATATTAAGCCGAACTATTTTAAAAAGAAATAAAAATTAATTTTATTTATGTTCTATTACTATATTAGTTGGTATTTTACTCAATAAGTTGGTATTATCTTCATTAGATTACACAGCTTATCCATTTGGAAAAACGCAAATCTAATAAGACGTTTGCGACTAACTTTGGCGTAAGGATTCATTAGTTTTTAATATTAGTTATTAAAAACTAGCTATTAGACTTGTCCAAAATATTAACTTAGGAAAAGAAAAATGGTAAAACGTTGAAATGGGTGTTTACCATTTTCCAGGATTAGTTATGGTTTTTGATTATATCCAAAAATATCACCACCGGACAAAACAAATTTTAGGGATTAGTTACGAACAATTAAAATCACTGTGGAATTGCGCGATAAAACGGCACCAAGAAATTAAAACAAAACTCCAAAGCCAGAAAATAAGAATTAATGCGGCTGGTGGTGGTCGTAAAGAATTGTTATCAATCCAAGAACAAATCTGTTTATGTCTGTTTTATTTGAGGCAGATGCCAACATTTCAAGTATTAGGAATGTTATTTGGGGTATCTAAGACAGAAGCCAACGATACTTTCCATTATTGGATACCAATACTGCGAGATGTTTTACCAGCTAGTTTATTAGAGCAAGTCTCAAATAATGAGAGCGATTTACTATTTGTTCAGGAAGTCTTAACGAATTTCAGGCTATTGGTCGATAGCCTGGAACAGCCAATATATAGACATTCTGACCAAAAAGAACAACAACTTTATTTTTCTGGTAAGAAAAGACAGCATACTTTGAAAAATCAAATGATTGGGATGCCAGAAGGTAAGGATATTGTGGAAGTTGAAGTAGGTGTTCCTGGGCCAACAGCCGATATAAAATTGTTTCGTAAATCTCAGACAAAGTTTGATAAGTCTCAACCTTTTTCGGGTGATAAAGGCTTTCAAGGTGGCGAAAATATCACTACTCCTCACAAAAAGAAACCAAAACGAGAATTAACTCAACAGCAAAAAGATGAAAACAAAGCTTTGTCCAGTAATCGGATATTCATTGAACATTTGATTCGATTGCTTAAAATATTCCGCATAGCCTCACAAAGATTTCGCTTAAAGCTTGAGACCTATGAGCAGATTATCTTAACAGTTTGCGGGTTAGTTAGGCTGAGAATTGGTAGCTTAATCCTGCCAACTTAGCTACTACAAGTAGTCAGAAAATTTAAAAAAGGAGAAGTTAACTTTTATGCCTCTAAACTAACAGTAACTATCTCAAACCCTGATTATTACGTTTTTACGCAAATATCAAAGTTTTGTCTCAAAGCTTTGAACAGTCTGGCTTTGAAGTTTTCGGACAAGTCTAGTTATGAGTCAGGTTACTTCAGTCTCTCAACTATCTGATGTGCAACCCACAGATTGGGCATTCCAGGCTTTACAATCTTTAGTTGAGCGCTACGGTTGTATAGCTGGATATCCTAACGGCAGCTTCCAAGGAAATCGGGCAATGACTCGTTATGAGTTTGCCGCAGGTCTTAACGCTTGTCTGAATCGAGTTAATGAATTGATTGCTACTACTGAGTTCGGATTTTTGCTGCTGCGATCGTTGAACTGCTGGCTCTGGTCAGATAAAGTAACGCCGATAGGTGCAGTCAAAACAGCTTGATTATCTGTTTGAGCAACCACACCTTCTTTTGCCTGAAACTGAGTAGTCTGCATATCTGCTGGAATAGCTGATGCACCTTGAGCATTCACCAGACTAACTACTAATAAGATTGGAGCAATCAACAATGAATTATGTAAAAAACCAGACATTAACCTCACACCTCAAATACTATTAGACCAACTTGATTCCTAAAATAGTTGGTACTAAAAAACACCCGATGCATTATTATTACCAGATTTTCAGTTTTTTACCATATAAGTTGGTAATAATCTAGCAAAATTTTAGTCAGTATCGGCACAGTTATTGATAACAGTCAGTCCTGAGTAATAATCTGTGATTTTTTACCAGTTTTTTTGGTTACTAGTCCGCTAGATTGGTAAATTATGAATTGATTAAGAAAAAATGCTTGAGAGACTGCAAATGAATAATAAACGAATGCTGACTTTTGTCAGTTGGGTATTTATCTCGTTTTTACTAATCGTCGGCTGTAGTCAAACCACTACACCTAACTTATCCTCAACTGGTAGCCCAGCAGCCCAAACAGCAAATTTGACGATATCAGCAGCTGCTAGCCTCAGAGATGCAATGGACGAAATCAAACCTCTCTACAATAAAGAGAAGCCAAATGTTGCTCTGACCTACAACTTTGGTTCATCAGGCGCTTTGCTACAACAGATTGAACAGGGTGCAGGAGTTGACGTTTTTATCTCAGCTGCAACTAAACAGATAGATGCTTTACAGCAAAAAGGTTTGTTAGTTGATGGGACTCGCAAGGACTTGCTGAAAAATCAATTGGTGTTGATAGTACCGCAAAATTCCACAGTTGTGGCTGATTTTAAAGACTTAGCTTCACCACGCATTAAGAAAATTGCTCTAGGCGAACCCAAAAGTGTCCCTGCTGGACAATATGCTCAACAAGTCTTAACTTCATTAAAAATCTTTGATGCTGTTAAAAGCAAAGCCGTCTATGCCAAAGACGTTCGTCAAGCTCTCAATTACGTTGAATCAGGCAATGCTGATGCTGGGATCGTCTACCTCTCAGATGCCAAAAGTACGCCAAAAGTCAAAATTGTAGCAACTGCATCTGAAAAAACCCATTCTCCCGTCGTCTATCCGATAGCAGTTCTCAAAAGCAGTAAAAATGTCGATGCCGCTAAGGATTTTGTGCAATTTTTATCGGGCAACCAAGCCAAAACTGTGTTTGAAAAACAGGGATTTACGGTAGCTGGTAGTTAACACCAGAGAAATTTTGACAAGGCTAGTTGAAGATTCAACGCACTACTCAAACCAGCCCTTATAAGCACCGTTCTTATCCACAAAACCATGCCACTGGATTTATCGCCCCTCTGGATATCACTTAAAACTTCATTACTTGCAACATTCATTACCTTCTTCCTTGGCATTTGGGCTGCCTACTGGATGCTGGGATATCGCGGCAAAGGTAAATCCTTGATTGAGGGTGTCTTTGTTGCTCCTCTGATTTTACCCCCCACAGTTGTCGGCTTTCTACTGCTGCTATTTTTCGGTAAAAATGGCCCCGTAGGTAAACTCATGGAGCCTTTAGACTTCAGTATCGTTTTTACCTGGTATGGTGCAGCGATCGCAGCTACAATTGTTTCCTTCCCATTAATGTACAAAACTGCATTAGGAGCGTTTGAACAGATTGACACTAATCTCTTGCGGGTAGCCAGAACTCTTGGTGCAACGGAAGTGGCAATCTTCTGGCGCATCAGTCTACCTCTAGCAGTACCTGGAATTATAGCAGCTACAACTCTCTCCTTTGCCCGTGCTTTGGGTGAATTCGGTGCCACGTTGATGTTGGCGGGCAATATACCAGGACAAACGCAAACGATTCCAATGGCAATATATTTTGCTGTGGAAGCGGGAGCAATGGACGAAGCCTGGTTTTGGGCGATCGCCATTATGGTAATTTCTCTATCTGGAATTATTGGGGTCAATTATTGGCAGGAAATTAGAGAAAAGAGGGGACGAGGGGAACAAGGGGGACAAGGAGGACACGGGAGACACGGGAGAGAATCGTTTTCATTGTCTGTACATGACTCCGCAGTAGGACTATTTGTGGATATTGAAAAACGACTGCCAAGTTTTCATCTCAAAGTGTCCTTTAACACCAATGAACAACCCTTGGGATTGTTGGGGGACTCTGGAGCAGGTAAAAGCATGATTTTGCGCTGCATTGCCGGCATAGAAACGCCGACAAGAGGGCGTATAGTCTTAAATGGCAGAGTCCTGTTTGACTCAGAACAACGAATAAATCTGCCTTGCCGCGATCGCCGCATCGGTTTCTTAGTGCAGAACTATGCTCTCTTCCCACACATGAGTGTGGCGCAAAATATTGCTTTCGGCTTACCCAAAGGATTATCTGCTCTTAATATCAGGGCGCTCTTAGAAGAACAGTTAATAGCTATGCAGTTAGAGGGATTAGGCTCACGCTATCCGCACCAATTATCTGGAGGTCAACAACAAAGGGTAGCTTTAGCCAGAGCATTGGCAAGTCAGCCAGAAGCGTTGCTACTGGATGAGCCGTTTTCCGCACTCGATACCCACTTGCGTAGTCAACTAGAACAGCAAATGACAGAAACTCTAGCTGATTACCAAGGCGTAACTCTATTTGTTACCCATAATATGGAAGAAGCTTACCAGATTTGCCCTAGCTTATTGGCATTAGAACATGGTTTAGCAGTGCATTATGGCTCCAAACACGATATTTTTGAGCATCCCACCACTGTAGGTGTCGCCCAATTAACCGGGTGCAAGAACTTCTCTCGTGTTGTTTTTGAATCATCAAATCAGGTGCAAGCACTTGATTGGGGTTGTAGCCTCCAAGTCATTGAACCCATCAACAGTGAATTATCCCACGTTGGCATTCGCGCTCATCAGCTCATCTTTACCAACGACTCATCACAGGTGAATACCTTTCCCTGTTGGCTAGCACAGACAGTTGAAACACCTCACCGGATGACGTTATTTTTAAAACTACATTCTGTTAGTAATAGCCACCAGGATTACCATCTGCAAGCAGAAGTCTTCAAGGAAAAATGGGCAACCATAAAAGACGAACCTTTTCCTTGGTATGTGCGTTTAGATCCTCTGCGCTTAATTTTGATGGAATAGTCAGCTAAACCATATCTGTTTGCATATCTCAAATTTTTATAATTTTTGTGGGATGGGTCGAAAAGCACACCCTAATTATTATGCAATTTAAATGTGGAACAGCTGATAAGGGATAAGCACTAAAAAAAGGGAAATACTACTGCCTTGGTTAATACCAAATTTTCGCCTATTCACCTGTTTGACTAGACTTCATCATCTGATGTTTCTTCAATCTCGATTTCCCAAGGTTCTCCTTTATAATCTGGTGAAAAAAGGTGAATTTTGCCCTTGTTGGAAAACTGCTTCAACTTTTTGATGAACTGGGGAATAGCATCGACTATATGCAGATAACTTTCTATGTCATAACAGATAATAAGTAACATCAGAGGACTAGTATTTATCTTGAAATACCAGTGACAATTTGATAATAAAACTCGCATAATTGGGCCGCAAGCTTGATAAAATCGCCTGCAAGTAGCTTCTTCTAATTGCCTGTAGAATAACTCGTTAAGTATAGGTGCTCCAGTTGGAGGCAAATCATCTGCGGGAAGGGGGGATTTATTCATAGTAAATAACTAGGGATTGGGAATTATTAGTCAAAAAAAAATACAATGCTCCTGCGTGTTTTAATCACGCCATCTATTCAAAGATGGCGCAATAAGCACTTTTGTAGTTGCACCCAAAGTCGGGAAATCATAGTAAATGTTCTTGTTTTTGTGTTGCAAGCCATTGCAGTTCTAACCACAAACGCGGATCTGTCTGCTTTACCTTCGACATCGGATCTCGCAGCAGATGTGTAGCATTTAGGCAGACAACTTCAACTAATCCTGTATATTCTGCTACTTCTCTGAGTATAGATATTTTGGCTTTGACATCAGCAATCAGATTGTCAGGGCAATAAATAGTGAAGTATGGCAGAAAGTGAACACGAGGTCTTCCCCAATAAGACTCGATGAGTTTAACATGACAGTGTTTTAGCAATTCCTCAACTTGTGGGAAAGAATGAGCAATAACCGTTTTGAATTCTTTGACTAGCTCTTGTTCATACCAACTTGTGTTCATAGTTATAACTTTCATGCTGAAAGTAGCAATTGGGAATTTTGAATTGTGAGTTAGTTTTTCTACTAATCACTAATAACTAAGCATTTACTAGCCTTGGTGCAAAGATTTTTTGGGGTACTGTGTAGTACAAAAAGGTCGGCGAAGCAATTTTTTACTAATGCTGTTTCCGTTCTCCTCAAACACTATCAAGTGCAATACTTGTTCTAGCAAACGCCGTTTGTCAAAAATGCCTTGAATCAGCACTTCTAGTTCAGTTGCGCCCTTGGCAGGAAAATCTTCTCCATCAATGGTGCGCCAGGGTAAAAACTCCTGCCAGTCTGAGGTTAATGTACCGACTCGTGCCCGATTTCCATAAGTAATAACTAGGAACGTATTGTAGTCAAACAGCTTTGGTATTTGTTGAGAGTAGGTCTGAATTCGCTGATAACCTTCTTTGAAAGTCGCCTGTTCATAACTTAGCTGAATCGAGACAATAACTGCCAAGGGTAAACCGTTGATAAACACAACTACATCAGGACAGTGAGTATAACTCCCTTCAACTACAGTCAAGGGATGAATAGCTAGCCAATCATTATTCAATAAATTAGACGTATCAATGAGCCATAATTTGTCATGAACTATTTCTTCGTTATACAGGTATTCAACTTTCACACCATTGGTCAAGAATTTGTGAAAGCGACGGTTATTTTCCAGTAAGTCGGAACCATGAGTACAAGTAACCTGATGGATAGCTGCGGCGATCGCCTCATCCGGTTTTGTCGGGTTAATTTTCTGCAAAGCGCTATGGAGGCGCTGATACAAAACCACATCACTATAACTACTCCGCCCTATCTGATGCTTACCTAGAATAATGTCTGGCTCTAATAAAACTGTGTAACCAATGACCTCGAACCAAGTGAGCGCAGATGGTGCAATGGCTTCTCTACGTTCCCGTAGCGTGTCGGAGACAGAAACTCCGCCAACGCGTAGCTGGCTTTTGAGTAGGGATACGCCCAACCCAGGCATCGCAGATTGTGTGAAATCAAAACGGCGGCGAAGTTTTCTTGTAACACGACTCGCTTTGGCAGTTGTTTTTTTTAGCTGTGCTGGATTCATCAACAGTAGAAGATTTTATTTGAGTCAATGCAGGAGCTAGGCACGAGTTTGCTAAACATTGGTTGGTATATTCACCAATGGACGTATACGGCACGGCTTTTCAGTAACTATCAAAGCTGAAGTTGATCGGTGAGATTGTATCTGGTGCTACATATTACCAACATTATTGGTAATATTTCGTAAACAATTAGAGTTGGTTGTATTTAATGCTTAACCTTTATCTCCTGCTCTAAAAACAGGTTTCCAATATCAAATAAAAGTTGCATAGTACCTCGATAGCCAACCTTGGTAAACTGACCATAATCTAAGCGGTCAAAAATGGGAATACCTTGACGATAGAGAGGAATTTTTAAGCGTTGAGCGATCGCCTCTCCATGAGAGTTGGTAATTAGTAAATCAGACCCAACCGCCAGTTGCTCAAAGTCTTCCAAATCACCGATAGTGACGCTCTTGATCGGCAGTTTTTCTAGTAGAGGAAAGCGTGTCGTTGTCACTGCTGAGTGAATCTCAACTCCTAGCGATCGCAAAAAAGAAACTGTTGACCAAAGTAAATCTGGTTCCAGCGCCAAAGAAACTCGCTTGCACCCAAAGTAAAAATGATTCTCCAACATCATATATTGCAACTGACGGCGTTGACGGCGGTATTTCTCTGGTACGCTGACACCACTGATATCCGCCAATGCTTGTAGGAATTTATCTACTGCTGTTAGTCCCGTCAATTCGCCAAATACCTCATAAGGTATATTGAATCTCTCCTCCAAAATTTGCGCTGCGCCCCGCATACTATCACCTAGCGCCAAAGTGAATACAGAACTGCCAATTGAGCGTAATTGTGCTGCATTTGTGCCATTAGCTGTAATGGCACTAGAAGAATCTTCTATATGACCATCTAAAGAGCCAGAAAGGTCAGGTACAACAATAGGTACAAGTCCAAAGGAGGTGATAATCTCTTTGATTTCCTGGACATCCCCCGGTGTGAAAGCAGAACTCGCCAAAATAGTGATTTGTGTGGCACAAGCGTCTTGTTTAGAGCCTTTTTGGGGAATTTCCCTGACTATACTCTCAACCGCACCAGCAAAGCCATCCTGTAATGTACCTTTGAAATCCGGTGTAGAGACAAGCACAATTGGTAAATAATCCAGTTCTGGGTGACGGTGGCGAATCTCCTTGACAAAGCGTCCCATATCATCGCCTCTGGTTTCCACCAGTCCAGTGCTACAAAGACCGATAATTTCTGGTTTGGATCTCTGCACCAAAGTCAAGATTGCTTGTTCAAGTCTTTCCTCGCCACCCAAAATGGTTGCAACTTCGGTCATCGCCGTACTGGAAAGAGGAATCGTTTGACGGAAATGCTGTACTAATACTGCCTTAGTCAAAGCAGTACAGCCTTGAGAACCGTGTAATAAAGGCATCATTCCCTTCAACCCCAAAAAGGCTAAAACTGCACCCAAAGTTTGGCTTTGCTTCAGGGGATTAACTGCAACTGATGTACTCGTAACGCTAATAATCGCCATCAAATTTCCTCCTTTTGAGAAGATGAGGGGGATGAGGGAGATGAGGAAGTAATTTCTCCCCCTGCTTCCCCTGCTCCCCTTGCTCCCTCATCCTCTGACCACGGGGCTGGCTGGTATACTTGTTCCCATACAGGGTTGTAAAAAGCGGCATACACTTCTCGTGCTACTTCTAAAATTCCTATATAGCCTGCATAAGGATGATTGCGTTCTTGATTAATATCTAGGAATGGAATTCTAGCAGTGAGAGAGGTGTCTTGATGGCGTTTATCAGCAATTAACATATCAGCTTGATTTTCGTTAATTATCTGTAAAATTTCTTCAGGACTATTTTCTTCTAGAATTATGCCATCTTGACCCACTAAACTTTTGACTCTAATTCTATTCTCCTCAGTATTATTCTTAGTAAGAATAGCAATAACTTCCATCCCCAATTTCTTAGCAGCAAAGATAATCAACCAACTCTTGAAACTTCCAGTAGAAAGGATAACGCGCTTACCTTGCAATCGGGTAATATACAGAGCGAGTTTTTCATCTATTGCAGCAGTTTCTTCTGCAATTAGTTTTTCTGTACGTTCCTGCAAATCAGAATTACCTAACTTTGCAGCAATATTCCTTAAACATTGATTGATTGACTCTATACCATAGATAGACTCTTCAATATAGGGAATGCCATATTTTTTCTCCATGCTTTTTGCCATGTTAATTAGTGCTTTGGAAGAGAGCAGCACGTTAAGTTTGGCACGATGGGCATAGCAAACTTCTTTATAGATAGCATCGCCTGTAATTTTTGCCAAAACTCTGATACCTAATTTCTCCAATAACGGTAGAACATTCCATATTGCACCTGCAATGTTATGTTCACCAATTAGGTTGATGTCATTAGGTGTACTAGTATCTGGTTCAGCTGTTCCAATAACGTGTTCTAGCAACGCTTCACCAGCAACACGGTTGCCCAAATTTTGGTTCCCAATAAAGCCAGGACAATGTACAGGGATAGTAGGTATTCCTGTTTTCTCGGTGGCATTTTTGCAAACTCCCTCGATATCATCTCCAATCAGGGCGGTGATGCAAGTGGAGTAAACAAATACTGCCGCAGGTTTGTAGCGTCTTGTTAATTCTAAAATGCCTTTGTACAGCTTTTTGGCTCCACCGAAGATGATATCGTTCTCATCGATGTCGCTGCTAAAACGTATCTTATACAGCATCGAACCAGATGAGAGACTGCTGTAACTTCCCCAAATACTGGCAGCACAGCCACTTGGCCCGTGAACTACATGGGCAGCATCAGTGATTGGTACAAGGGTAATCATTGCACTATCAAAAGCGCAACTCCCTTGAGTAGTTCCAGGTTGGGGTAATTGTGTGGAGGACTTTTTTTTATGCAGTTTCTGCTGTTGACGAGTATCTTCAGAATTTGACTCACTGAATGAATCGTTGATTTTTTCTGGGGTAGGATTCATTTGTTTGGTGGCAATAGGTATAAGTTATTAGGTGTTAAGAGAATTCCAAAAGGTCTTCATCGGATTTTTATTTATTAACCGTGTATTTAAAGCATGGAATAAAAGGGAATGAGAAAAATAGTTTCCCATCCCCTAAAACATAAACACCAACTACGTTAGAGAAGGAGAAAACAAAAACACGAACTAGACTATTAAAGTATTAATTTTGCCGTGTACACCTTGGTAGATTAGTGTTAACACAGTGATTCAAATGCAGAAAGTTAAGATTGGCTATTCCACTACCTCCATTTTAAAGGATTGGTCAGAGGGTGGGCCAAAATAGCCCACCTAATATTTACTCTGTATTTAGCACCGGAGTCTGAATAAGAACCTTACTTTTTCTCGCTACCAGAAACTATTTCTACATTGCCTTTTTTTAGAGCTTCTAATGCTTCACCTTCAGCATCTTCTTGCTTCTTAGCAGCATCTGCTTGGCTAATTAGTTTCGCAGCATTTTCTTCACTTTCAAGAATACCGAATTCAATCAACAAATCTTCTAACTCATCCATTTCTATGGGTGTGGGAACGGCAAGATTTGTATTGTTGATAATCTTGTCTGCTAGGGTGCGATATTCATTAGCTTGGTTGCTGTCGGGTGCGTACTCGTTTACAGTCATCCGACGCAATTCGGCGTGTTGCACAATATTGTCACGGGGGACGAAGTGAATCATCTGAGTACTTAATCTAGCTGCAAGGGTGCTAATCAATTCGTCTTCCCGGTCAGTTTTTCGGCTGTTACAAATCAGTCCACCCAAACGTACACCACCAGTGTGGGCATATTTGAGAACACCACGAGCAATGTTGTTAGCTGCAAACATGGCCATCATTTCACCAGAGGTAACGATGTAGATTTCTTGGGCTTTACCCTCACGAATTGGCATAGCAAAACCACCGCATACAACGTCGCCCAATACGTCGTAGGATACGAAATCTACGTCTGAGTAAGCGCCGTTTTCTTCGAGGAAGTTAATGGCGGTGATGATACCTCGACCGGCGCAACCTACACCAGGTTCTGGTCCACCTGATTCTACGCATCTGATATCGCGGAAACCAGTGATTACTACTTCTTCGAGTTCGATATCTTCCACAGCGCCCCGTTCAGCAGCTAAATGCAGCACGGTAGTTTGAGCTTTACAGTGCAAAATCAAACGAGTGGAGTCAGCTTTGGGGTCACATCCGACAATCAAAATGCGTTTACCCACTTCTGCCATCGCAGCAAGGGTATTTTGGGAAGTGGTAGATTTACCAATACCACCTTTACCATAAAAAGCAATCTGTCTAATTTTTTCGTCGGACATGATAATTTATCCTGCAATTGTTTGTTTGGTGAGTCTGTCGGTTTATGAGGCGATTGTGCTGTTAAATTACAGCAGTGACCTTATGTAGAACGTTATTGGAGGTGCTCGTTCTACAGCAAAAAGAGTCCGAATAAAGAACATATTCAAGTTTTAGTCAGTTTTCGTTTAGTCATTACTCAAGGAATATTGCAAGTATTACCATCCGCTCACTTAAATTATTTCTCTAGCGGTAGCAATACCAATTGGAAAAAAGCTACAGATTCCAAACTGGAAATCCAAATTCAATCTGAATTCCTTAATTACGAATTACGAATTACGAATTAGTTGTAATCCCCTGAAGGTTGCTCATACCTAAAGAGTGGTTGCAGCAGCAATTTCAATTTACGCCAAGTTTCCCTAAATCACACAACCAACCATTGCAATCCACTCTAAACAGTCGCTACAACTTCCCCGATTTTGCTGATATCGTAACCGCCAAGAATTTCAAATTGGGAGTGAACCATTCGATGTCCCAAAGTACTGAGCAACTGCTGTACAGGTGCTTCTTCTAAATATTCCTTGAGAATCACCAAATCATATCGTGACCGATGTAAAGGGATAAATCCCAACCCAAAGGCGGTAGCTACAGATGCCGTACTCATACCTGCATCGGCAACTCCTCTGACTACAGCTTGGGCAACATCTTGGTGACTTTTGAGTATATTATCAAAGCCCTGAACAGCATCGAATGGTATCTGCTCCTTTTGGAGTGTTTGTTCCAAAAGCATCCGACTACCAGAACCGATTTCGCGGTTGACAATAGTTGCTCCCCCAGCTACTAAGTCAGTAACTGTTCTAATTCCCATCGGGTTCCCTGACTTCAACAAAAGTCCCTCCTCCCAAACACCAAGGGTAATCAGAACTGCTTCCCTCCCAGCCAGAACATCTCGAACAAAGGGAGTATTATACTCACCAGTCTCAGGATCGTACAGATGCATCCCAGCAATGTGCGCCTCACCTCTGCATAGACTGTGCAATGCAGCCATGCTATTGGCGAAGTTATATTGAACTCGCAGTTGAGGATGCCAGCGTTCGGTGGCTCTTGCCCATAGTGAAATCACAGGGGCACAACCAGCAATCACAACGGTGTTGTGAAGTGTTTCGAGATTATCGTCTAAAAGACGGACTCGAACTTTATTTGTACCTGTAAGGCTTGTACTTTCACCGTCAGCTGGAATCATATCTTGGCGAAAAGCATCCTTACCAATCAAGGGATAAGCTATCCATTGTCCTCCTACACGAGCCATGCTAACTCGCAGTTGCTGACCATTAGGAACAGGTTTGGCAAGAACAGCTTCAATTTCAGGTAAATCCCGCTCTAACCAGAATAGATCCTCAACTTGACAGCCAAGCGCTTTGGCCAAGCGAAGTGTTATGGCTACTGAGGGAGCATATAGTCCAGACTCTACACCACTAATAGTCTGACGAGTCACACTAGCGATGTTAGCCAAATCTTGTTGGCTCATGCCTAAGCGAGTTCTAATGGACTTCAAGTTATTACGGAGGTCACTATCCTGCTTCATTGGCTTTGTCTCTTGGTTTCAAAAAGCCGTAGCGGATTTAAATATTGCATCTGCCAAGGCGAAAGTCTGGTCTTTGAGTTTATATCATTTCTCTTTGACGAGTTTTTGTGCTTTCGCTGTCTTGATTCCCCATATAAAAAGACTATCACAGAAATTGCCAGTTTGCTTGCCAAGCGCAAATTATTTTTGCGGATGGTTACTTTTTATTTTTAGGCACTTACTAGTAATAAAATGCCCTGCCATCGCTTTCCCCGCTATCTCGTAAGCGCCAAACATATAACTGACAACTCAGGGCTGACACGATGGCAATGAGAACACCGCGGGCATCGCGGTTACTTGTACAACGAGTTAATTGTTGCATTGTTGCATTAATAATCAAGTTTACTTTTGCTGTCTCTATACAAGGTTGTACTCCTTTTCAACAGCCGCCAGTAGTTTCGATTGCTCCCGTGAAAGATACGGTGGGAGCAAAATCCCCAACCCCTGTAACAGCCAATCCACAGAAGAGTCACGGCTGGCCACTTGATGCAACTGCCGTAACCTCACACATAGCTGCTGCTTCATTCACTTGCGTGCGATGGCGTAACCGCTTTTTCCGGTGGCGTTCGTCGAATGCGAGTGCGTCTCGTAGAGAAGACGTGCCGAACGCGAGTGCGTTCCGCAGGAAAGGCATTGCCTCTCGAACGCGAATGCGTCTCTGAAAGAGAAGGTATCGCTCAAAACCATGAGACAACAACTTACCCAGCAATATCCTTCCCACTCTTATAGTTCATCGCTCTGGGTTTCCTCTTGCCTATAGGGACTAATTTCGATTGCTTGGGAGGTTGAGGAGGGCGGCATTTCTCGCAATATAGAGGTCTAACTCCAAAGGTTTCTCGTTGTGTGGGTTGTTCACACTGCTTACATACGAAGTTAAAAACGCGAGTATGAATTTCCCGCTTGTGCGCTCTGACAGTGTACTCTCGGACTTGGATTTCTTTGCTTGCCATTGCTTATTGCAATTAGTAACTTTTTGGATCTTAGCCTTTGCTAAGAAGATTTCAATGCTCTGGGTAAACATAATCACCCGTTTTGTGAATGGGAATATGGCTACGCCAAAACCAGAGTGAGAGTTGCAACGACCAAACCCAACTGCAACGCCTCACTACATTGAAAAATCACAAACATTTGGAGTTCACTCATGGATATCCAAGCTACTCTCACGCTGACGATCCAAGCAGTCGTTATCAGCTTTGTTGCGCTGATGGTTTTCGATTTCATAGATGGTTTGTGGGTTGTACCCTTACCGCCAATCGAATGGGAGCCATCGGTTATTGAACAGCCCACAGTTTTGGCAACAGCACTACAACCTACTCCACAACAGGAAATCCAAGAAGCCACCCCAAGGGCGATCGCATTTGAGAAGATTTCCGACACCTGGACTCTAGAACCACAATCTCCTCACCATTTTGTTCCCACGCCAGCAGTTATCATCCCTTTCCCCAGACTCCGACTACTCCCACCTAACCCGTCTTAGCTCAAACGGCTACGCCAAAGCGAAAGTGATGTATTCATATATATAGATATGGTCAGCCTTATAGCCACGCAAGGAACTCTGTTTGACCTAGAAACAGTTCTGGATTATGGGCAATCAATCCTCAACGTTGCTCAAGAACTCACCAAATCACTGATTGAGCAACGGACTATCTCCACCAGGACAATCCAAGCCCAGATGAATCGCTACTTTCTCGGCACTGCCGCGTCTGGTGCATGGCAATGGAAAGATGCTTACGAAGCTGTGGAAGTGGCGCAAATATTATATCTGCGTCATCTGGGAATTAAGATTTTATCACTACAACCTCAAGTGGTTGTGCAACAATTAGAAGAATTAACAGCCCTCTGCCCGACGCATACTCGCCGTAGTGAAGAGTCAGTACAGCTTCAGCAATTCTCCACGCCTCTGCCGCTTGCTTATCTGGTAGCCAAAGCAGGATTTATAAAGGCTGATGATTTGATTCTGGAGCCAAGTGCCGGAACTGGCCTATTGGCACAAATGGCTAAACTGCACAGTGCAAGTCTGATGCTCAACGAGCTTGCACCCGATAGAACGAAGATTCTGCGGCGATTATTCCCTGGCACTCCACTATTCTCAGTAAACACGGAACAGATCAACGACTATCTGCTTGGCAAGACTCAGCCCTCAGTTGTGCTGATGAATCCACCTTTCTCTGCATCTCCCAAAATCAACAGTCGCAACCCCGACGCAACTCCTCGCCACATAAACTCGGCATTGCAAAGACTGGCTGACGGTGGACGGCTGGTAACAATCACAGCCAACTGGTTCTCTCCGGCTAACCCAAGCTGGCGTGAGACTTTTGTTAAGTGGCAGGATTTTGCGCGAGTTCTACTATCTGTTGGGATTAACGGCAAGGTGTACTCAAAACATGGTACGCAAATTGACACCAGAATCACAGTAATTGACAAAGTTCCGGCTGACTCCAGCGAAATACCTTGCATTACTGAAACTTTAAATCTGCCTGAAATACTGGCACTGATTCAGCAGTTGCCACAGCGATCTTCGTGGGAACGCTCAGAGATCAAAGCTACTGCGAAGGCAAAAGTTGTTCAATTGCCAAAACGTATTATAGTTGCACAACCAGAAACAGTTTTCTCTCTTCCAGACGACGTAGTAGTGCTGGAATATGAGGTTATCGAGTGGACGGCTAGTGAGGGTTTGAAAGACACCCTATACGAAACATATCGCCCACAGCGAATCCGAATCAAGGACGCTTTACCTCATCCGTCCCTACTGTGTGAGAGTGCAGCCCTAGCACTTGTCTCGCCACCACCACCAACTTATAAACCGCATCTTCCTATCAACATTATCACACAAGGTTTGTTGTCAGAGGCACAAATTGAAAGCGTTATTTACGCAGGTCAGGCGCACTCAGAATTTTTATCTGGGTCTTATATTGTGGATGATTCATGGGATAATGTCACTGTAGCAGCAAATAGCTCAGAAAATGCCGTAAAATTTCGTCGTGGCTGGTTCTTAGGCGATGGGACAGGCGCGGGGAAAGGAAGGCAATGTGCAGGAATCATCCTCGACAACTGGTGTCAAGAACGAAGAAAAGCCATTTGGGTATCAAAGAGTTCTGCTCTTATTGAGGACGCACGTAGAGATTGGTGTGCGCTCGGAGGTAGTGAAAAAGATATCATTGACCTGAGTAACATCAAACTTGGCGACCCCATCCCTTTCACCCAAGGTATTCTGTTCTGCACCTACTCAACTCTGCGCTCTCTTCATAACGGCAAAAGTCGGCTCAAGCAAATTGTTGAGTGGGCAGGTAAGTACTTTGAGGGAGCGATCGCATTTGATGAGTGTCACGCGATGGGTAACGCAATGGCGCAAGAGGGTAAACTCGGTATGGTTGCAGCATCCCAGCAAGGTATTGTTGGGCTGCGGTTGCAAAATGCTTTACCTGGGGCAAGAGTTGTCTATGTCTCCGCGACTGGAGCGACGAAGGTTTCTAACCTATCTTATGCAAATCGTCTTGGGCTTTGGCAGACTGGAGATTTCCCTTTCACCTCCCGTGAGGATTTTGTGGAATCCATTGAGGGTGGTGGTATTGCAGCGATGGAAGTGGTCGCCAGGGATCTCAAGGCTTTGGGGCTGTATCTGGCGCGGAGCCTTTCTTAAATTTTTTGTGATCTGTACAGTATTAGTTAATATCAGGATAAAGAATAGCTTGAATAATCCCACTGACAATTATTATAGGAAACCAATATATCAACGAAATACAAATAGTTGAAAATGTACTTCTGTTAATAGCATATTTACCATAAGTTTTATATTGATAATAGCGACTAAAAACAAAAACTTGACTAAAATTATTTTAAGTCAGGAGAGTAATACTCTTGAATTTGTCCTTGTAAATACAAGATTAATTGTTTTGCTTGGATGTAGAACAGGTCTTCATAAGTACATTTAATTTTGATCTCAGGGTAGCTGATTTCCGTAGCCATCTTGACTTGGTAAGCACGGGTAATTGCTTGGGCTGCAACGAGCGGCAGCGTGTTTTCATCCCAGCATTTATTAAAATCCTTCGGTGTTATATAGCCACGATTCAAAACAGTCTTTACGCAGGCGATCGCTAAGATTTGGAATTCTGTAGTTAGATCGGCAATCAGTCCCTTCGTTTGGTGATGGGTTCGATGCCAGTAACCAAGGTTAGGGTTTAGCCCTGATGAGAAAATAGCATTTTTGATTGATTCTTCCAAAAGCTTCTCGCTAAAGTCAAGCATCCGGCAAACAGGGGAATTATCATGCCGCGAAGTAAACTTCCAATCTGGGTTTATACACTGGGGAAGCATACGATAAAAGATCAGCATTCCTTGGCCAATTAACCCTTGCAATGAGGTAATAGAATCGTGGTTTGTAATGCAATTACTAAGATGTAAAATATCCTTAGAAGCTTGACTAATTTCTACAGCACCATCACGTCCAGAGCGTTGTAAAAACCGCCGGAGGCGACGGAGACGACCCCAGGTTGCACCTTGCATAACCTCAACTCTCATCGCGTCAGTCATCATAGCTTGGGACTGCATGATATCTGCCCTGATTTTGTAATCTGGTTCAATCCTTCCCAAGAATTCGCCAGATTGAGAAAATAAAATTACTGGAATACGCCATCGCAGAATTTTTGTTAGCGCTGATGATTTAATTTCTGCTTCTGTTGCGATAATGGCACGAATATCCGTCAATTTAAATATACTTTCGTGTCTACCTACAATTATTTGTAGTACTGATGTATCTGGATCTATAAGTTGAACTATTGCCCCCGGATCTAAATATAAAGTCGTCCCAGATTGCTTTATTATTTCTACCAGTTTTGGACTTGGCTTTGGCACGTTTGTATAAGCTCGATATTTAGTTGTCGCCATTATTAATCTCCCAGAATCTGCCACTATCAACTTTAACATTGAGTTTCAATCCCTAATAGGGAGTTAATGAAATTCCAACCTCCTTTCTTAGTTACAGAAATAAATACAGACAAGTTTCAATCCCTAATAGGGAGTTAATGAAATTTCAACTTGCTGGTCTTCGTCGTAGTAGACGCTAATACCAGTTTCAATCCCTAATAGGGAGTTAATGAAATTTCAACCTGCGTTTTTGCCTGCACTTTGGGCCGCATTATTCGTTTCAATCCCTAATAGGGAGTTAATGAAATTTCAACATGGCTAATACTCCAGAGAGGAAAGAGCCAGTCACGTTTCAATCCCTAATAGGGAGTTAATGAAATTTCAACGATATTTCGGGAACTATCAACATCTCCCCCATCGCGTTTCAATCCCTAATAGGGAGTTAATGAAATTTCAACTTCAGCCCCTATTGGGGCTTTATTAATATCTATGAAGTTTCAATCCCTAATAGGGAGTTAATGAAATTTCAACGAGACTGCTTAAAATGTAGTTTGTATTTGGTTTTCAAGGTTCAATAGCGCGGATGAGCTAATCATAACATAGAAAATTAACGTTAATTTTAAGCAAAATAGCTAAAATAGAGTCTGTATAAGGTGCGCGGATACTTGAACAGCTATTTTCGCAAAAACTCTTGTACCAGTTGAACTGGAAGCACCCTTTCACCAATCTTGTTTTCAACATCTACCCATCCGCGCATTCAGCAAAGAAAACAGTGTCATCACGAATTTTTTCTCCGCCAATACGTTCAACTTTACCCACACAGCAAGCACATAAAGAGTAAAAGAGGATACTATCGCTTTCAGGCTTGATTAACTTGTTCAAGCGTGATCGCAACCTTGCATACTGAGTATCAGTCAGATAGCATTCAAACACACTATACTGTACCCACTGTCCATAGGACTTGAGGATTTTGTGAATTTTGGTGCGGCGTTTATCTTCAGAAATATCATAGGATACAATCACATTCATCGCTACTTTTCTTCTCCAGTTTCTACTTCAAAACCAATGGTGGATATTTTTCGGTTTCACCCATCAAGTATTTCGCTAATAATCGAGCCTGTAGTTCAAATGCTTCTTGATAACTACATTTGCGCCCTAATACAGGATGCTTAAACTCGGATTGTTTCTTTTGCGCGTATTGCTGCAAAAATCTTTTTCGCCCTTCTGGGGTTAAAGAAACTGCTCCACTCAAAGGTTCTGTGAGGAAATCTGCTTTTGTCAACAACTGTTTATTCAATGTAGACAATACTACTGCGTCTACTACTAAGGGGCGAAATTCCTCCATTAAGTCTAGAGCCAAAGATGGCCTACCATAGCGCTCACAGTGCAAATATCCTAAATATGGATCAAATCCTGCAATGTTGACTGCACCTTGAATGTCATGCCGCAATAATGAATAGCCAAAGCTGAGTAAAGAATTGACTGGATCGGTTGGAGGACGGCGGACACGGTTATTAAAACTAAATTCTGTAGCTCGAATTAATTGGTCAAAGCAACCGAAATATGCAGCACTCCCAGCACCTTCTAACCCACGCAGTGAATTAATATTTTTAGTAGTCTCGATTGGGGCGATCGCTTGTTCTAAACGACAGATAAATCCAAGCCTGGGGTTTCTCGTTGGCGACGAATGAGGAAATTACGGTAGTTTTTCAGCTTCCCACGTACAAACCCTTGTACTACATGAACGGCTTGGGCTGACTCACCTATTGCTTGCCATTGAGCTTTACGCACAAAGAGATTTTTGGTAACTTCTGGTTCTATCCTGCCCAAATAACGACCAGTTGTTGTCAGAAATGTAACGGGTATATGCCTTTCTAGGAGTTCAAATACGACGGCTGGCGAAACCAGGGCGGCCGCATCTTATTTACTAATAAAAATTAAAACAGATCTGAAAATGTC
>NZ_CAWUDO010000118.1:0-20048 GCF_963920935.1 Nostoc sp. CCY 9925
CGCTTCGGTGGTAAATTCTGGCGTGGCAATGTGGAAACTGTAATTTTGATTACTAGCACCATTGCCTTGCATGACTAGGAGGTATTCGCCTGTGGCAGGTAGCGCTAATTCTCGATCTTCATACATATAGCCGGAAGTAATGTTTTGTCCCCCAGTACCATAGAGAAGCCATCGATTAGAAGACCCACTGGGTGGGTTATCAATGTATAAATACTGTCCTGCTGTACCAGTGAAGCGATAGAGGTCAGCGTTTAAACTACTAGTTAAACTGCTAGTGTAGTCTGTATCGAAGTTAATCTCTGTAGCAGCGGCTTTGTCCCAAAGACGGAACTTATAATCACCAGTGGTTGCACTATTTCCATCTATCACTAACTGATAAATACCTGTTTCAGATAGAGTCAACTCGTTAGCAGAACTTCTATCGGTTTGGGCATTCCAACTAGCAACTGCACGTCCAGAGGGACTAATCAACCGCATGGTCAGCCCGGTGACAGTACCATCTAGGGCATCAAAAAACAATTGCTGACCAGCATGACCACTGAAAGTATAAGTATCATTTTCACCGCGCTTACTAATGTTACCGTTGACTATGGTGTTGAGGGTGAGCGCTTCGGTGGTAAATTCTGGCGTGGCAATGTGGAAACTGTAATTTTGATTACTACTACCATTACCTTGCATTACTAGCAAGTATTCACCGGTGGCAGATAGCGCTAATTCCCGATCTTCGTATATATAGGCAGAAGTGATGTTCTGTCCTCCAAGTCCGTAGAGAATCCATTGGTTGGGATGCCCACCTGCTTGGTTATCAATGTATAAATACTGTCCTGTTGTGCCAGTGAAGCGATACAAGTTAGCTTCTAAACCACCAGTCAAAGTACCAGTATAATCTGTATTGAAGTTAATCTCTGTAGCTACGGCTTTATCCCAAAGTCGGAAGCTCACATTAGCAGTGGTCGCTTGAGTATTAGAAAACAGCAAGTAATAAGTGCCTGCTTCGCTGAAAGTAAGTCCACTGTTAAGACCACGGTCACTTTGAGCGCCAATGTTAAAAAGTTCACGTCCACTGGGACTAAACATCCTCAGTGAGACATTGCTGCCGCTTATACCGTCATAGAATAGTTGTTGCCCTACCGTGCCTGTAAATTTATAAGCAGTTGCTGCCAAACCAGGATTTAATGAGATATTAGTAATGCTATTTAAACTTAAGTCGGCAGCAGCACCTAAATCAATAAATGTGTACTTATAGCTACCATTGCCTGCGACTTGTAAAGAATAAGTGCCAGTCCTCTGTAGCTGATATATGCCAGCATCAGCAGAAGCATTGATGTTAAAAACTTGGGTACTGCTGGGGTCAAGGAGTTTTGTGCTAACTCCGTAAGGGTTATTATAAGCAATTTGACTGTCAAAGTAAACAAACGTACCCGCAGAAGCCGTGAAGGTTTGGGTTGTTGGGGTAGCGGTGCTAGTGCCACTATAAATCACCCCTAGACCAGCGTTCGCCACTGCTACGGGAGTAAGATCGTTGACTTGGAAGCTATAGTTGACTGGGCTAGCTGATGAACTGCGTAAAGCCAGGACATAAGTGTCAGTACTAGGTAGTACTACTTCAAAATCGTTACTCGCAGATGTGGAACCCAGCACATTGTTGCCGGGTGCATACAATACCCAGTCAGCGCCTGACACTGCTAGCAAACTGTCGAATTGTAGCCGCTGCCCCTGAGTTCCATTAAATTTATAAAGTCTAACTTCACGAGATGGTAAACTATGACTAATTGCTGTTCCTAGAGTCAGAGATAATGCTTGGCTAAAGTCTGCGACACGGAAGCTGTAACCGCCAGTGTTCTCCCCTGACGCATCTACTACCAAGCGATAAATACCGCTTTCTTGTAAAGTGAAAGGTGCTGCATCGCCGGAAGTCAGACTATGGTTAAGATAAGTTAAACCACTTGGGCTGTAAATATAGATAGTACCAGTAGTACTGCTAGTAATGGAATCAAAGTATAGTCTTTGTCCGGAAGTCCCTGTGAAGGTGTAAACATCTTGTTCGCCTTTTTCAGAAATCTCGCTACTAATGATATTGGGATGCTCATTGCTACCTAAAGAAAGTGCAGTTGTTGTAGTTTCTGGCGTGATAATACGAAACTTATAGTCAACAGGAGTGCCATTGTAGCCTTGAATAGCCAATGTATAAATATCATCACTAGCTAAGCTAATTTCGTAGTCATTAAATCCACGATTATCCAGAACCTGATTTCCAGAGTTATACAATGTCCAGCGGGTATTGGGTGAACTCATTAACGAGTCTATGTAAATTCTCTGTCCGGCATTGCCTGTAAATTGGTACAGTTGAGTTTCTTGTCCTGGGTTGAGCTGTCCAGTAACATCTGTGTCTAGAACGATAGATGTTGCCTGACTGACATCCCTGAAAGTAAAAGTATAATTGTCGGTATATTCTCCACTACCATCAACAACCAGATGGTAAGTGCCTGTTTCAGTCAAGGTAATAGGATGAGCATCTTGGTCGTATAACCAACTACTAAAGACATTAGTACCACTTGGACTGTGAAGATGGGCAATGGTAGTGTAAGCACCACCCCGATTTAAAACATCAAAGTATAGTCTTTGTCCGGCAGTCCCTGTGAAGGTGTAAACATCTTGTTCGCCTTTTTCAGAAATCTCGCTACTAATGATATTGGGATGCTCATTGCTACCTAAAGAAAGTGCAGTTGTTGTAGTTTCTGGCGTGATAATACGAAACTTATAGTCAACAGGAGTGCCATTGTAGCCTTGAATAGCCAATGTATAAATATCATCACTAGCTAAGCTAATTTCGTAGTCATTAAATCCACGATTATCCAGAACCTGATTTCCAGAGTTATACAATGTCCAGCGGGTATTGGGTGAACTCATTAACGAGTCTATGTAAATTCTCTGTCCGGCATTGCCTGTAAATTGGTACAGTTGAGTTTCTTGTCCTGGGTTGAGCTGTCCAGTAACATCTGTGTCTAGAACGATAGATGTTGCCTGACTGACATCCCTGAAAGTAAAAGTATAATTGTCGGTATATTCTCCACTACCATCAACAACCAGATGGTAAGTGCCTGTTTCAGTCAAGGTAATAGGATGAGCATCTTGGTCGTATAACCAACTACTAAAGACATTAGTACCACTTGGACTGTGAAGATGGGCAATGGTAGTGTAAGCACCACCCCGATTTAAAACATCAAAGTATAGTCTTTGTCCGGCAGTCCCTGTGAAGGTGTAAACATCTTGTTCGCCTTTCTCACTAATCACATCAATGATGGTGTGAGAGTTAAAATTACTACCTAATGTTAAGGAGGCAGTATTTATATCTGAGGTAATAATAGTAAACGAATAGTCAACAATGCTAGTAAAAGCTGAATTACCACGAAGTGTCAGGATATACTCACCATCGCCTGGAAGCTCTACTTCCATATCATCAAAATTGCTGTTGGAAGCAACGACTTGATTGCTGGGATTGTAGAGTACCCAGTCCATACTGCCGCCTTTGGTCAGTCGGTCAAAGTAAAGCTTTTGACCTTTATTGCCAATAAAGCGGAATGTATCATCCTCTGTACCTGGGCTGAGGGTACTTGGAATGGTAGTGTCAAAAAGCACAATTGGTAGTAAACCTAAGTCAATGATGCTAAAGCCGTAAGTACCAACCCTATCTGCTTGAGCATCAACCACAACACGGTAGTTACCATATTCGTCTAAAGTCAACAATTGATTCTGATTCCAGCGAAAATCAGCCCCATTAATAACTTTTCTACCACTAGGACTATATACATCAAAGCGCCACTGAGAATAATCGCCAGAATATTGCAGTGGGTCGAAATAAATGCGTTGTCCCTTCATGCCACTGAAGGTAAACTCATCCATTTCACCAGGTATACCAACTCGTCCCAAAATGGTATCGCCTAAGTTTAGTACAGGTGGTGGTGTCCATTCCACTACACCAGTATCGGGATTAACTGTCATACCGTTAGGGCCGAGAATCAGGCTATAGGATAATGGATAATCTTCATCTAGGTCTATGGCATTAGCATCATATTTATACAGTTGATTAATATAAGCGTCCACCACTGGGGTCGAAGTGAAAAGGGGTGGGCGATTTGGTGGAGTGTCAATTACCGATAAGGTATAGTTCTGCTGCGTGACACCACCACGTCCATCACTCACTTCCAAACTAATTATCTGATTACCGATGTTGCTGGTTGTCGTGTTCCAGCTAATCAGCCCTGTGGTGGAGTCAATGGTCATACCATCTGGGGATGCCAGCAGTTTATATGTTAAAGAATCTCCATTGGGGTCACTAGCATTGACATCATAGCTGTAAAACTGACCTCCAATTATTTCTTTGTTGGGCTGAGTTTGAATGACTGGAGCTTGATTTAACTGCGCCAGCACTACCAAATCATAGCTAAACTGCATCCCTTGAGGATTGTAAAATACCAAAGAGCGTTGTTTGGTGGATTCGTTTGGATCGAGTTTTCCACCTGCAACTAAGTTTGAGAAGTTGTAGTAGGGAATACCTTCAGGTGTAAAGCCATCAGGATTGCGTACTACAACAGTCGGGTCGCTGATGTGGTTAACAGCAACTATCATTGGAGCATCAACGCTATAAGAGCCAATGTTATGTATTGCAATGTCTGCATATAGTAAGCGGGTATCTGCATTAAAGCTAGTGCGGTGATAATCTGCACTGAAACTTTGAGATACATCTGTCAAGTTGTTGAAGTTAGGCGATGTCGTAATGTTTGCAGATGGCTGCGTACCAAAACCTGACTGTAAAGGAGGTTGTGTATTAGCTGGTGCAGTTTGCAGAACAAATTCGGTAATGCTGACATTGGTAGTAGTATCACTGTCATTGTTTACCAGACGGAAAATGAGAGTGGCATGACCTGGTTTAACGCCTGTCAAATTCAAGCGCACAGTCTGGTCATTACTGTTATAACTAGCACCCGCGCCCAATGCGACATCTTCCCCTTCTGTCCAGTTAAAGAAAGCATCTCTACCGAATGCTACGGTGTGTACTAGAGAGTTCCCATTAGTATCAACTAATACCACCTCAAAGGCATCGTTAATAGCATCAGGATCGGAAATATCAAAACTCTTATCAATCTTGAAGCTGAGGATAGAAGGTGTTGCTGGAATGACTAGAGGTAGGCTACGAGTTGCTGTAAAGTCAGTTTCTTCAGTCAAACTAATTTGACTACCAAGAATAATATTTTGTGTAGTGCCAAGTCCGCCTGCATCTTCTACCGTAAATGCAATATTAAATAGACCCAGTTGATTTTCATTAGAGGTGCCTGTTAAGGCAGCAGTGCCATCGCCGTTATCGGTAAAGATTAACCAACTGGGAACTCCAGTCGCAGTGATAATGCGGGTATCAGCAGCATCCGGGTCAATGGTAGTGATATTATAAGTATAAGTACTACCAGATTCAATAGTTGTAATAATAGGTGTGCTAGTAAAGCTGGGAGCTTCATTAACATTGGTTACATTAACTGTAATTTCTTGAGTAGTGCTTAGACCTTGAGCGTCAGTGCTGCGAACAACGATAGTATGCTGGCTCTGGTTCTCGTAATTTATAAGTGTATTATTAGCCACTTGTAAAGAATTGCCTACAATCTGGAATCGCCCCTGGGCATCATCTACCAGACTATAAGTATGGCTATCGCTTGTATCGAGGTCGAGACTGCTCAATTCACCAATCACCGTACCATTAGGACTATTTTCAGCAATGTTGTTAGCCGTGAGGTTAATGGCAGTAGGAGCGCTAAAACGGTAGATGGTGGTTGTATAGGTGCGTTGGTTGCCTGCAATATCTGTTGCTTTGAAGGTAAAGGAATTAACGCCTGCGATTAAAGAAACATTAGTAAAGGTAAATTTGCCTGTATTATCAGCGATAACAGTAGTATCTGTTGCTTCCAAGGAGACAGTCACACCAGGGTCAGTTAAACCTGTAAGTTTGACTGTATCGAATTTGGTTTTCTTGTCGCCAACTATGCCTGAATCCGATGTTGCATCTAAATTGAAGACTGGTTGAGTGACAGTAGTATCCAGAGTAAAAGTAAAGCTAAAGGCGTTTGAGGTGTTGCCAAATTCGTCAGATGCGATTAAGCGCAAGGTATGAGCGCCATCTGGCAAGGAACTACCGTATATTGTTTCGAGTTGTGTGCGGTTGAAGCTAAAGCTGCCGTCAGTATTTAGTTGGGCAATAACATCAACAAAGTTGGCAGCGAGGGTGTTGTTAAATCCTGCCTTGAAGCTGACAATTCGACTTATATCGGCTACTGTACCGTTAATTGCTGGGTCAGCAGTAATTTTATCACTGTTGGTGATCCCCCCTGGTGCAGTGTCGTTGCTTAGAACCGCAGCAATTACAGGGGTAGTAGTATCGTTATTAACGTTAACATTATAAGTAATTGTTGTCAGATTACCTGCAATATCATTGGCAATCAATGTTAGTACATGAGTACCATGATTCAGCCCAGTCAAATCTAATTGTTGCTCGAACTCTCCTGTAGCGTCAAAATCAACATTAATTTCCTCAAGGTTGTCAAAGCGATAGCGCAGCGATGCCACTGCGCTTCCCGTACCATTGACACTGCCAGTTAGATTGGCTCCTATTGCAAGTGGTGCAGTATCCACAGGAGTGCCAAGAGTCAGTTGAGGTATTACTTTGTCAATAATTACTTGCAGTGGTGCAGACTCATTGCTGACATTACCTGCAATATCAGTAGCAACCGCCGTGAGATTGTATATACCGTCAGTGAGTTCGCTAGTGACAATTTGCCAAGTACCCGTGCTATCAGCTGTTGCAGTACCTAAAACTTGTCCAGAGTGGAAAAGTTGAACTGTTGCCCCCACCTCAGCGTTACCTGTAATGGTGGGATTGCTAACATTAGTAATATCGTCGCTGTTAGTTACTCCTAGATCGCTATTTGGAATCAGGTCTAGATTCCTAGGTGTAAGTGTGCTGGTATCTAGCGTAAAAGTATATTCAAAGGTAGGTGAAATGTTATCAAATTCATCTTTGGCTACTAAGTATAGGGTGTGTACGCCATCAGTTAAAGTATTACCCAAAATTGTTTCTAGCTGAGTGCGATTGAGAGTAAAGCTGCTATCAGGTTGAATTTGGGCAGTAATATCAACATAGTTCGCAGCAAGTGTATCGTTCAACCCAACTCGCAATTCAACTATGTGGTTAATATCGGTGACAGTACCAACAATTGTCGGATCAAAAGTAGTCCGATCGCTATTGGTATTTCCTCCTTGAGCAGTGTCACGTATTAAGTTCGCGGTAATAATTGGAGCTTCGTAATCGAGATTAACGGTAAGATTATACTGCTGGATAGTAATGTTCCCGGCAATATCTGTTGTAGTAATTGTCAAAACGCGATCGCCGTTGGCAATTCCTGTAAAGTCAAGCTGTTGATCAAAACTACCATCAGGGTTGAAAAATAAAGGTATTGCAGCTTGATTGTCAAAGCTGTAGCTCAAAGCACTAATGCTACTACCCGTACCACTGGTACTGCCAACTAGACGCGCTCCTTGTTTTAATGGCGTTGTATCAACAGGAGTTGTTAAGGCGAGGGTCGGTGCAGTGCTATCAATGGTAATTGTTATTGCCGAGATACTGCTGAGGTTCCCAGCAATGTCAGTAGCAATAGCACTGACATTGTACGTATCGTCAGCTAAGTTATTGGTAGTAATTTGCCATGCACCGTTAGCATCGGCAGTTGCCTGACCGAGAATTTGTCCGCCATTGCTATTGACAAGTTGGACGGTTGCACCAGCTTCAGCGTTACCTGTAATGCCTGAGGATGGGTATTTGGTAATGTTATCAGTACTGCTCGTACCGCTATCGTTACTAGCAGGTAGATCGAGGTTATTTGGTGCAGGTGTTGTTGTATCTAGTGTAAAGGTGAAGTTGTAAACCTCAGTGAGGTTGCCAAATTCATCTTGGGCAAGCAAGTGTAAGGTATGCACGCCATCAGGGATGGAACTGCCGTAAATTGCTGCTAGTTGACTGCGGTCAAAGCTAAAAGTTCCATCGCTATTTAGCTGGCGTAAAACATCAACAAAATTGGCAATAGGAGTATTATCAAAACCTGCTCGGAATTCAACCACACGGCTAGTATCAACAACATTACCGGTAATTGCAGGGTCAAAAGTAATGCGATCGCTGTTAGTTGTGCTACTTGGGGCTGTGTCA
This sequence comes from Nostoc sp. CCY 9925, assembly GCF_963920935.1. NCBI lineage: Bacteria > Bacillati > Cyanobacteriota > Cyanophyceae > Nostocales > Nostocaceae > Nostoc > Nostoc sp. CCY 9925. The sequence continues at coordinate 8,246 of NZ_CAWUDO010000118.1, forward strand.
TTTGTCAAAGCTGCGGTTATTACGGGTGCTGCTTCATCTAGCTGAACAGTGACATTATATTGTGTGGTCAGTAAATTACCAGCTGCATCAATTGCCACAATCGTCAGAACGTGGACACCATTCCCAAGTCCAGTCAAATCTAGTTCCTGGTCAAAAGCCTCCGCAGAATTATAGACAATAGGTATTTCACTTTGGTTATTGAAGCGATAGCTCAAGGAAATTACGCTACTACCTGTACCATTAATCCTCCCAGTGATTTTATCTCCTTGTCGCAGGGGAGTTTGATCAAAGGGTTTATCGAGGGTCAGTTGTGGAAAAACTGTATCAACAGTGATGTCAAGGGATGTCACAGAAGTGTTGGTATTTCCGGCAATGTCAGTAACAGCAGCACTTAAGGAATGTATACCATCGGTCAATGAGGATGTAGTTATTTGCCAAGTCCCATCGGCACTGACAGTAGTTTGTCCGATTTGCTGCCCGTTGTTGAATAATTCTACAGATGCTCCAACTTCGGCAGTGCCAACAATTATGGGAGTCGCATCGTTAGTGAGGCGATCGCTATTATTAAACCCTGAATCGCTAGCTGTTGACAATTTGAGAGTTGGTGCAGGTGTAACAGTATCCAAGGTAAAGGCAACGGCAAATATGCTAGAAGTATTACCGTAGGAATCTGTTACTTGCAAGTACAGTATATGTTGGCCATCTGGTAAAGTTCCGCCATAGATTTGTTCTAATTGCGGGCGGCTAAAGCTAAAACTACCATCAGATTGCCTAGCAGGTAAAACATTGACAAAGTTGGCAACATTTGTATTGTTGAAACCAGCCTGGAAGCTAACAACTTGGTTAACATCGGTGACAGTACCCGTAATGCTGGGATCAAAGGTAATTTTATCAGTATTGGTCGTGTTAGCAGGGGCAGTGTCTTCCACTAAGGTAGCGCTAATCACAGGTGCATCCTGATCAATAACAACTGTGACATTATATTGAACAGTTTTGACATTACCTGCTGTGTCTTTGGCACTAAGGGTTAGAGTGTGCGACCCATTGCTTAGTCCAGTTAAGTCTAAAGATTGGTCAAATACTCCTGTAGCATTAAATGGTACGGGAACTGACGCTAAGTTATCAAAGTGATAACTCAATGCAGTTACAGCAGAACCAGTACCATCGACACGACCAATTAATCTAGCTCCAGGAGTAAGAGGTACGGTATCAACTGGGGTATTTAGCGTTAATAGAGGTAATGTGCTGTCAATAGCGATCGCAATCGGCGCACTCAAGTTGCTGACATTGCCAGCAATGTCAGTGGCCGTAGCAGTGAGATTATAAGTTCCATCTGTAAGGTTGCTAGTAACAATTTGCCATACACCAGTATTATTAGCTATTGCCTGACCAAGGAGTTGCCCATTATTTAAGAGTTGAACAACTGCACCAGCTTCTGCGTTACCTGTAATAGATGGTGTATTTTTATTTGTAATATTATCAATATTACTAGAACCGCTATCATCAATGGCACGTAAGTCTAGATTATTGGGGTCAAGTGTAGTTGTGTCGAGAGTGAATGTCAGATTAAAAGTATCAGAAAGATTGCCATATAAGTCTTTGGCTTGTAAATGCAAAGTGTAAACGCCATCATTCAGCGTGCCACCATTAATAGTTTCCAGTTGAGATCGGGAAAAACTAAAACTGCCATCATTATTGCGCCCTTGCATCACATTTGTGTAGTTGGCAGATAGCGTATTATTCAAGCCAGCACGAAACTCAAGTATAGGATTAGCATCAGTAACAGTTCCGGTAATTGTGGGGTCAAAAGTAATAAAATCTTGATTTGTTTGTCCCAAGAGTGCAGTATCACGAGCTAGAGTAGCGCTAATTATAGGTGGGTTAATATCTGGCATCAATTCAGCGACACCAATCACAGTAGCTTGACCATTAAAGATGATATTGCCCTTGGCACTAATTGAACCGTACAAACTGGAATTGCCGTTGAAGATAAAGTTCTTAACACTTAAGAACAATCCACGGGTATTAGTGGCACCGTTATAGGTGATATCTCCTTGGGAAAATACCTTCAGATTATCGGTAGTATTGATGCTGCTGGTAGCACCGTTAAAAGTAATATTGCCATTAGCGCTACCCGTGGCTAGTAAGGAAGAACCTGCAAATCTCGCACCACCGTTCATGTTAATAGAACCGGAAGCAAACACGGACAAATCACGGGAGAGCAAATTAGACAGGTTAACATTACCGTTATTGGCAATTAAGACAACATTATTAAAGTTGTGACCATTGCCATTGAAATTGATATCTCCTTGCTCAACGGTAATAATATAGTTGTTTAAGCTGACATTAGCAGGAATATTTAGCCCCCCTCCTGTTATTCTCACAACGGTAGGATTATTTGTCGTACCTGGAGGTGGAAACTTCTTCGACCAGTCGCTACTACTATTAAGGGGGTTTTGAGAAATGTTGAAGGTAACAGTGGGTGTCCCCACAGGAATGCGGCGATTGAGTTCGATTTGTTTTATATCTGCATAGGCTGGCACGATTACTGTCTGCTGTGGCACTACTGGTGGAGGAGTTAAGCCAGCATACTTATTGCTAGAACCATTGACAATACTGGTGGTGTAGCCAGAGGCCACTGCCACAGCTTTATCTACCAAAACCAGTTTGCCATTGGCATCTCGAATCGGATTTCTTGCTGCATCTATTTGTACGGGTAGTGTGAGATTGCCATTCATGATGAAGCCTTTGGCTGCATAAATTAAGGCATCATCACTTAAAGAAGTTGGTACACCGTCAAAATCTCCATTGCCGTTGATACTGATAGTGCCTTCGGTACGAATAGCAAAGTTGGGGATAGAAGTCTGACTAGTTGTTGGTGTTGCGCTAGAATTTGTCTGTACTGAAGAATTTTGCTGAGAATTATCTACAATTCCCAGTAGTCCAGCAGTATTTAGCAAGTTCTGTTGAGTAATACGAACTAGTGAGTTGTCTGTAGCATTACCTGTAAGTGAGTCTTTTGCTTTTGTTTTAGCAGAGTTATTATTACTACTAGTGGGGAGTAAAGGAGTGTTGATAAAATTTTGTGTCTGGGAGTCAAAGATATTGCTACTTAATGGGGTGTAGTTAGTAGAATCTTGATTTGAGTTATTATTTTCAGTGCCATTTTCTGATTTTTCCAGTCGTTCTAACTCTGTGTTTATCGGGTCGGAACCACTAGGAGTTCTGAGTGATATTTGCAAAGAAGTTAAGGCAGAATTATCATCTAAAGCTGCACTCAAAGTTGCACTTTCTAGTAAAGATAGTGGTAAGATTCCGCCATTAGTAGAAGATGCACTATTGGTTCCCAAATTTTCAGAGCTACCCATGATTAACCCCAAGAAGTAGTAAATTGTTTACTGTTTTTATTTGATAAAAAAATCCGCCAATTTTGCTCTGGAGTCGATAACGATAAAATACTCTTGACTCAATCTCAATATATAAGGCGATTATCTGCCTGCTCTTATTATTTTGAATAATGGGAAACGAGGAGAAAACCCTCAGTTTATCTCCTCATCGTTAACCTATCTTTTACAAAAATATCAAGCTGCTACACCGACATCCATTGTCAATATATTTGGAACTATAGTTGTATTGTTAGCCACTTCAGCTATAAACTTGGTACTAATAATCTCTTGGTAAGTTGCAAAATCTACTTGCCAATTGTCAATAATTTGATGTAAATTTCCGATACGTTCTGGCACAGCTTCACTCTTTACTTCATAGCTAAAACTACCATTGAACAACACAATAGGAGTGCTGGTTTCATCTGGATTCCGTAATGCTGCTTCACTTACTGTCAGATAGAATGGGCAGCGCTCTAAAGTATAAACTAAGTTTAGTGTCGCTCGTACAGGTGTAGTCCCAACTTCTTGCCAAGCGCCAGGAGACAGTAGCGTTTTGGCTAAATACTGACGGGCTGCATCCTGCTGTTGGTCAAAAGTCATGTAGCTTCTGGGATTAAGACCTACAGCTTCGTATTCTATATTGGGTAGTATTTGAACATATTTTTTGGCAATATTTGCAACTTTGATTTCTGTTGCTGATTTACCTTCAATAGCTTCTATAAATATGACTCGCGTTGGTTCAGCTACTATCATCACACCGTTAGTGAAGGCAACTTGAGATACATTTTGAGTAGATATTGGTTGACGAGCCAATTCCCATTCTGTTGGAACGATACCACTATATTTGAGAAAATCTGGATTTAGGAGTGTAGGGTTATAATTTTTTGCAGCAATAATAATTCCGAACTCTTGGGTGATTAAGCTTTGATTCATGATGCTTTCCTAATAACTGAAAATCAAATACGAAGGCTTTTGCACCAATTGATTCTGACGTAGATTTGAAACCTCTTGGTGCATCATCCATGTACTGGACACGTTTTTTACGGTCACTTGTAACTTTATACTCTCGTTGTTCAGATTTACACCAGCGAATTTATGCCTAAAATTGTTTCAATACTCCTTTAAGTACTAACTAGATTAAGTATATTTTTTTGATAAAGTAGCTAATATATCTAAATAATTTAGTTTTTAAAGGTTTTTCTCAGTATCTCTAAGTGTATGTAACAGCTATCCTTTTGTTAAATATACGTGTACTTATCATTGTCATAAATAGAACCTACAATACATGATGCGGTAGGGAAATTATTTCATAGGTTCCTCTACCCTAACTTTCTAGCACCCTATGGCTCATCTGAAAATTGGCAACCAGATAATTACCCAAGCAGAAATTCCGCATCTGCTGGCTGGCTACCAAATGCTGCCTCAATTGTGCCGTTTGGTGATTATTGAAACAGCGATCGCTGGCTTTGAACTTACTCCATCAGAAAAAATCGGTGTTATTGAGCAATTTTATCAAAACAATCAGCTGACAACACCAGAAGCAAAGGCAAAAGCTTTAAAGCATTACAGCATGAGTCTTGAGCAATTAGAAGCTGTTGCTATACGAGAACTGAAAATTGAGAAGTTAAAGCAAGCCACTTGGGGGACAAAGCTAGAATCTTATTTTTTGCAATGTAAGTCTCAGTTAGACAAAGTAATTTATTCCCTAATCCGCACATCTGATGCCGAAGTTGCCCAAGAACTGTATTTTCGCATCAAGGCAGGAGAACAGACCTTTGCTGACTGTGCCTCAGTGTATTCACAAGGGCAAGAAGCTCAAACAGGAGGAATGTTAGGCCCTGTGACCATAAGTCAACCGCATCCAGCAATAGCACAGAAACTGACCATTTCACAGCCAGGACAGTTATGGCCGCCGATGAAATTGGACGAGTGGTTTGTAATTGTGCGATTAGAAAAGCTAATTCCGGCTCAATTAGATGATGCCATGCGCTCCACACTTCTGAATCATTTGTTTGAGACTTGGTTAGCCGAAGAAATCAGCAAAGCGCAGTTGACCATACATGATGATGCACCTGCTCCAGTTTTAATAACAAGATGATAGAAAGCACTACCACGATTCAAGAATTTCTCGCCAGTATCTACCCATTTAATCAGCTTTCTATAACCAGTGTTGAGGGGATTGCAGCAAAACTTGAACCTTTGCGTTACCGAATGGGGCAAGCTATTTTGGTCAGAGAAACCCTCCCAGCTAGAGTAGCCATTCTTTACCAGGGGCAAGCCCGTTTATTGGGATATGCCCCTGGTGCTTCTGCCCCTGATACCCTGCAACTACTAAAACCAGGATCAATCATCGGTTGGACAAGCTTGCTACGTGGTGTACCGTGTGAAACAGCGATCGCTTCAGTTGAAACTCTTTGTCTAACGCTCAAAGCCTCGGATTTTTTAAGTCTACTAGAACTTGAACCAGCAATAGCCAACGCCTTTCGTAACTATTGCAGCTTAGTTGAAGTTTTTGACCTGTTGGGTGCAGAACTAGAACGTCGAGGTAAGATTCCAGACAATCTTAAAGAACTTGCTACTGCTTCAACAAAACAAGCTACTATCCTTAACTTGCCTCCAGGCACAACACCACTTCAACAATTAGACCCTAATTTACTGTGGTTAGTTAGCAGTAAAGGGTCGAACTATGCTGTGGGATCTTGCCTAAATGCTGGCTCAGATCGAGCTAACATTACTGGAGAAGTTCGCCTAGTTGGTTTTGCCGATCCAACACTCCCAATTCCTGAATCTGACCTTAATATCACCTCATTATCTGAAACTGGAATTTGGGCAAACGCTCCATTCGCCCCAGAGCGCCCAGAACAGGAAGAAGTGGAGCGATCGCAAATCAAATACCCGCATATATCGGGTCGTGGCCCTGTAGATGGAACTCTTGCCTGTTTCCAAATGCTAGCGCAACACAATAAAATGCCATTTCGCCGCGATGTCTTGCGCCGTGCCTTAGTTAGTAACAAAGAGCGCACAGGCAGCATTTCCATTCAATTGTGTGGTGCTTTGGCAGAATTGATGGGACTTACATCTCAACTGGTGAATGTTCCCGCCGTCGCAATATCTAAACTACCCACACCAGTTTTGATTCCTTGGCAAGATAGCTATGCAATTCTTTACAAAGCCACTGAAAAAGAACTAGTTCTTGGCATTCCAGAGCAAGGCATTGTCCGTAAAAAGCCAGCCGATTTTGTTGAAACTTGGGGGGAGGAGGGACAAGTACTTCTGTTGCAACCGACCAAAGAAACTCCTCAAAAGCGATTTGGCTTAAGTTGGTTTTTACCTGCTATTAAAAAGCATCGTACTGTTTTAATTGAAGTATTTATTGCTTCATTATTTGTACAATTATTGGGGCTAGCAAATCCCTTAATTACCCAAGTAATTATTGATAAAGTTATCATTCAAAACGGGATTAATACTCTCAACGTTCTGGGCTTTCTGCTCATAGCAATGGCTATAGTAGAGGGCATTATTACTTGGCTACGTACTAACTTGTTTGTCGATACCACCAACCGGATTGATTTAAGTCTGGGTTCGGAAGTTATCGACCATCTATTACGCTTGCCACTGCGTTATTTTGAAAAGCGCCCTGTTGGGGAAATATCCAGCCGGATCAACGAATTAGAGAATATTCGCTCTTTCCTTACTGGTACTGCCCTGACTGTTGTTCTAGATGCTATCTTCTCTGTTATCTACATTGTAGTAATGATTTTTTATAGCTGGCTGCTAACGATTGTAGCACTAGCAACAGTACCGCTCTTTGCTTTATTAACCTTTATATTTGCACCAATTATTCGTAACCAAACCAGAACTAAAGCCGAACGCAATGCTGAAACTCAATCGTATTTAGTTGAAGTGGTTTCTGGGATTCAAACTGTCAAAGCCCAAAATATTGAACTGAATTCTCGCTGGCAATGGCAATCTCGCTATGGGAAATATATTAGTGCTAGCTTTGAGAATGTTCTAACAAGCAATACTGCTAGTTCTTTATCTAACTTTTTGAATAAACTCTCTAGCTTACTTTTATTATGGGTAGGTGCATATTTAGTATTGCAACAAAAACTAACTTTAGGACAGTTAATTGCTTTTCGTATTATCGCAGGTTATGTCACAAGTCCTTTGTTAAGGTTAATTCAACTGTGGCAAAACTTCCAAGAAACTGCTTTATCACTAGAACGCTTGGCTGATATTCTCGATACTCCCCAGGAAACAGAAATTGCTGGACGTAATAACATCCCGATGCCCGCTATTGTTGGTGCAGTTCAATATGAAAGTGTTACTTTCAGCTTTGCTAAAAGCCCTAACCCCCAACTTAACAACGTTCATCTTGATATTGAAGCTGGTATGTTTGTTGGAGTTGTGGGACAAAGTGGTGCTGGGAAAAGTACATTAACCAAACTCTTACCCCGCCTCTACGAATTAGACTCCGGTCGCATCAAAATTGATGGCTATGACATTAATAAGGTAGAACTCTACTCTCTACGTCAACAAATCGGCATGGTGTTGCAAGACACTTTGTTATTCGATACCACAGTGCAGGAGAACATTGCCCTGACCATGCCTGATGCCACACCATCAGAGATTGTGGAGGCTGCTAAAATTGCTTGCGCCCATGATTTCATTATGAATTTGCCCAATGGTTATGAAACTCGTGTTGGAGAGAGGGGTTCAGCTTTATCTGGTGGACAAAGACAACGAATTGCGATCGCTCGGACTGTACTACAAAACCCACCACTGTTGATTCTAGATGAAGCTACCAGCGCACTTGACTATGCTACTGAACGTCAGGTGTGCTTGAATCTAGCCCAAGTATTTAAGGGGAGGACAGTATTTTTTATTACCCACAGGCTAGGGACAATTCAAAATGCCGATGTGATTTTGATGATGAGCCAAGGACGAATTGCTGAACAGGGGACTCATGCAGAACTTATGGATTTAACAGGGCTTTATTACTGTTTGTACCAACAACAGGAGGCTCAAGTTTGAGCGGATGAGGAAAAGAAAATATTTTGCGAATTAACAATAGCTAAAACTTATCACTAACTACTATTTATAAAAAGCTAATCGCTAACAGCTAAATAATTATGAGTATTAATAATGGCAATAGTAATAATGGAAATGGCAAACACTCAAACAATGGCAATGGCAGTTCTCAAAATCTAGCAATAACTTCTGTTGACCAATTGGAACAGTTATCAACTGAGACATCCGATATTCAGCCAAAACCAGCTAATACTGCCCCACGTTATATCCCTAAGTTTGATCAACCTGTAATTCTTCGACAATCCCGCAAATGGTCACGCGCTATCCTTTGGGGTTTGATGGCTGTTACAACTGGCACAATTATCTGGGCAAACTTTGCCAAAATTGAAGAAGCAGTTTCTGCTAGTGGTAAGTTAGAGCCTACAGGCACAGTTAAAGAAATACAAGCTCCTGTTGGTGGCGTAGTTAAAAAAATCTATGTTGAAGATGGACAGCAGGTTAAACTTGGCGAACATCTTATCGGGCTTGACCCCACTACTGCTAATGCTCAACTCGACTCTTTGAAGAAAATTCGCCTATCTTTACTCAAAGAAAATCAATTTTATCAGTCTCAAATGAGAGGTGGAACTACAATAAGTTCCACCGATTTTCAAGCCACAAATGAAATGCTTGACCTTACCAAAAGTCGGGTTGCTCTAGTTGCAGAGAACCGTTTATATCGTGCCCAACTAGATGGTACAGGTTCTAGTAGTGGACTTTCCATCGAACAAAAAGAACGATTGTTGTCTACTTCTGAAGAATTGAATGCGCGGTTCACTGCTGCAAAACTGGAAGTTGACCAATTAAGTCGTCAACTTAACCAAACCCAAATTAAATTGGTTAGCACAAAAGATACTCTCAAAATGAATCAGGGGATTCTTGACAATATTACCCCCTTAATGAATGATGGGGCGATTTCTAAAATCCAATACTTCAAGCAACAAGAGGAAGTTAGAAACGCTCAATCAGAAATTGACCAGCTTACCCAAGAAGGATTTCGTTTACAATCTGCTATTAACCAAGCACAAGCTAATTTGCAATCGACTGTAGCTATTTCTCGTAAAGATTGGCTCACCCAAATTGCAGATAATAACAAAAAAATTTCTGAGATTGATTCTCAGCTTACTAAAGCCATTGTCGAAAATAATAAGAAAATTGCCGAAAATGATTCTCAGTTGAGCCAAACTCAAATGAATCTTCAATATCAGTCGATCAATTCCCCTGTTTCAGGTACAGTTTTTGAACTTAAGGCACATACACCAGGATTTGTAGTCACATCCAGCGAACCAATTCTCAAAATTGTTCCTGATGATGCTCTGATTGCTAAAGTTTATATCACCAACAAAGATATTGGTTTTGTTAAAGAGGGGATGAAAGTAGATGTCAGAATTGATTCATTTCCTTTTAGTGAGTTTGGCGATGTCAAAGGTAAGCTAGTATGGATTGGCTCTGATGCCTTGCCACCCGATCAGATTTATCCTTTTTACCGATTCCCTGCTAAGGTACGACTAGATCAACAATCAATTTCGATTAATGGGCGTAAAGTACTTCTTCAATCTGGTATGTCTGTCAGTGGTAATATTAAACTACGAGAACGGACTGTAATGAGTATCTTTACTGATATGTTTAGTTCTAGTGTCGAAAGCCTTAAGTTTGTTCGCTAATATAATAACGTGCAAGTCATGTTGCTTTTCTCATGAAATTGGCAATTCTGGCAGTCGTTGCTGATAATAGTTTCAGAGGTAATTATTCAAGAGGTCTGAATTGTGGTCTTTGCTCAAAGCAGTCCCCCAGAAGTAATAACAACTCGCCTCACGTTAGACGAGTATCGGGCTATGGAAGAAACAAACCCCGAACGCCATGAATACCGTAACGGAGAGATTATTACTATGTCGGGAGGTTCGGAATCTCATAGCGCGATTGCCAGCAATTTCTTAATTTACTTAGGGTTTTTATTGAGAGACACGGATTTTCGTTTGTATAATAGCGACTTGCGAGTTTGGATTCCTGAATATCAATGCGGTACTTATACTGATTTGATGGTTGTTAATGGTGAACCAGAGTTTAATAGCAATGTCTACGACAAGCCGCAAGAGCGTCTACGCAATGATGAAATTCTCAATCCAATGCTTATTGTCGAAGTTCTATCGCCCTCGACTGAAGCTTATGACCGAGGGGATAAGTTCAGAAAATATCGCTCGATTGCTAGCTTTTGTGAATATCTGCTTGTAAGCCAAACTGAACCCTACATAGAGCAGTATCATAACTTGGATCGGAACAGTAACGATCGCTGGCTATGGCAAGTTCACTCTCACCTTGAGCGGACAATTATGCTGCACAGTTTAAACGTAGAAATTCCCCTGACTGAAATTTATCGTCGGATTAATTTTTAGTAATCGGCCACGGGGTAATATTTAGACATCTACCTTCTGAATTTCAGAGCGTAAACTCGTCACAAAAAGACGCACTCCCAAGAAAGCTAGAAAAAGTAAACAGCATCCAACCGAAACAAATATGTTTTTGGGTTCGCCAATTGTATCTATCTTCTATCGTCGGGATTGTGTTAGCTTCTACAATTTCTAATCCCCAGTAGCCCAACGCACTGATACCAAACAACATAGTGCTGACGATAGATAATTTAGCGATGACTTTGAAAATGCAATTGCTTAAACTAGGCGGTTTTTGAAAGGATTGCCTGTGACGATGATGGATAGCTAGTTCACTTGGAGCTACAACCAAAACACGTTTTGGTTTTTGTTGAGTGAGTTGGCAGACAACTTGTTTATTATCAGTCATGGATGGGTCAAACCAAAGCCTGTTGGTTGTAACTAGATTAGTTTCAGTAATTATATTGTAAACTTTCATCAGGTATATGTGGTTAAATTTACATAAAAATTCCACATTCAGAAAAGATATTCTAATGGTTAAGCGATGTCATACGAAAAAACCCAGAGGACAAACAAGCAATTAAGCTGAAAGTCAGTTAGAAATATCCCCCAGTGCGGTATAGGCTGGGGGATACACTTAATGAATCCGCATTGCTGTAGTAAATCGGCTGCAATACTTTCCGACAAGCTAATTTACAAATGTCGCCAGAAGTTCTTACTGATAGTCTTAAGACTGACAACTGCCGTTTCTGTTGTTGCTTCAGGGGCATGACCAGCAGCCAGCACAGCAGCTTGTGGTGCAGGTGTCGTTAACTGTAGCGACCTGCAATTATAAATCCCCCGACCTGCAATCATCGCTGTATTGAGCCAGGATTATTTGCAACTATAATTTCAGTTGAGCCAGGATTAAGGTTCTTGTCAGCTTTTGGTGATGATGAAAGGTTACGCGCTTTAAGGCAG
>NZ_CAWUDO010000119.1:0-19705 GCF_963920935.1 Nostoc sp. CCY 9925
TTTTAGTGATCGCACCTTTTTCGCCCAACCTCACAAAATCGCGTTGCTCCCCTCCAGCAAGATGTAATTGTTCAGTGGCCATATCTATTGCATGAGTCTGTATATTTGCCAAATTGCCACTACCTCCTAACAGCTTCGATTTGTTGAGGGTTGCTTGCGCTAGATTGAACAACCTTTCTAAGCGATCGCTGATTTCTACAGGAAATTCTTCTGCATTTGGATCAACTGTTGGATCTGACTGAGCCAGTTGTTCTAACCCAGCAATGATTTGCTCTGGCTTGTAGTTAGCACTCAATAATTCAAATAATTCTGCACGAGTAAATATGCTATCCGACATGATGTGTTTCTCCTAAACTGTGTGATGTAAATCCTAATTGCTCTTGTTCAAACTGGGCACGGGTGTACTCGACTTTATTTGCTTCAACAATTGCTTCGACAAGAGCCTTTTTGTCAATCCCTTGATTGATATCTCCAAACAATTCACCAATCTTTGCTATCACCCACACTTGATAAGATGTGATCGGTGCAGCACGGAGATTTTTATCTTGGGCTAATGCCTGCATCCTTAAAAGTATTAATCTATACTCTGGAATCAAAGAAGCGACTTTTGCCCATCGTTCCAATGTCCGGGGACAAATACCTAAAATCTTCACAGCTTTCGCTTTTGACATTGGTAAAACTAAGGGATTTACCCCTGATTGGCTTTGTTTTTGATTAAAAAGTTGTTTTCTCCATCCTGATTCCATGAACTTAGTCAAATCCGTATCAATAGCCTCAAAAAGATAGTCAATATCCGTAGCATCTAAGTGTCAATATGGATATCAATATGGATGTCCATATTGATATCAATGATCAGCGTCTATTGACTGTCTATTGACCTTGCTCTTTTATAATAAAAAACCGCGCCAAGCGGTTCAAGCTACTAAGTTGACAACTTTGTTGACAACTTAGTTGATAACTTAGAAATTTTCAGTGCAATATTTACCAAGCTCCTTCGGAGCGAAAACTCTTACCTTCTTTCAACCATTTATTATGATGTATTGCGGCTAAAGCTTTTACTCTCGAAGATGGTTGACGATGAGTTCTAGACGATTTTTTGCAGGCATAAGCTGTCATTGTTCTGGCTCTAATATTTAAATATCCTGATGCCTCTTCAAAACTTAATCCCCAAATTTCACAAAAAACTAATGGGTCAAGTTCTTTGATTTCTTCAGTTTGTGCGTTCATACTTTAGCTCAAAAGTTAAGTTTTGGGGTAACTGCCATTTCTGGCAGAAGCGATCGCTTTCTTTGTCCGGTGGCGATCGCTTTAATTTATGCTTGGCTCTTTTATATGAACTGGGCAAATGATTTCCCCTATGGTCATTTTGAAGCCTGACTTTGTTTAACCAACACTGAACGTAGGTACTGCCGACAAGCTGCTTCTCCCCGATAAATCAGAATCCGCAGCGCCTGTATTTCCTGGATTGGAGAAACACAGATTTCGGCGATCGCTGGAATTAGATTCTGTTGCTTCTGCACTTGACGCTCTGCGGTCTAAAGACACACAGATTCTCTAAGAGCTTTTGCCGTGACAGGGTTTTAACTTAAAGTTCCATCGGACTAGCACCTTTGTTAACTCCTTTTTGGCGTAGAAATGTAGAATTTGACTTTTTCATGTTCTTGAAACTATGACTGTGACAAAGCCCGTCTTTGTTGTAGCTGCTTGTACCTATCCCAATTTCTGGGATTATGAGGTGATGACATTGACTCTTCAAATTCCCAGTTCTGAGAATTGGTATCGAAAAACTCAATGGCTGCATCAAAACCACATTGTAAAAATCTGGTGTATGATTCTTCAGAACAAAGAATTGATTCGGCAATTGCAGTCAAGAGTTTGAGATTGGTTTCAGTAGCAGCACCTTCTTTGTGGAGCCATTCGATTGTTTCAAGCAGTTGTTTTTTAGCAGAAGCCGCAGTAGATTCTGGTAATGCAGCGATAGGAATAAAACCTCTTAGTTGTTTCATAAATCCTCCATGACACCCTCATCAGTTGTCGCCTTCTTTTGAGATTTGGCTTTACTAATTTGGAATTCGTTAGCTTTAATTACAGGCATTGCAGCCTCTTTGACTGCTGCTTTTGCTTGATGATAGAGAAATTGAACTACGCCGTCTGCATCTTCTTCATCTTCAACCTGCGCCCATAAAGAACAACCCAATTCGAGAGATTCATAATTGCCCAAGTTAAATTTTCTCGAATAACTAACTGAGACAGTACCGATTTTCATTGACTTGTTTTTGCTGCTAATTTATCTAGTGGCGACTCAAAGGTGAATCGCCTTTTTCGTGTTTAATTACCGCTTGTTACCTTGCGGCATTGCTGTCTGATTCTGTCCTTGCAGAGATGCCCGTGCCTCTGACTCCGAAACCGGGGGTAATGCTGGTGCAGTGACAGCATTACTAGCCCAGCGCTCGTAAGTTTCATTTGTTACCCAATGAACTGTTGCCCCAGATTCTGCACCACTACGAATCATCTCTGCTGCTTCAAGAGCATCTTTCTCAAAGTCAGACTGTGGGTTACGGTACGACCATTGGATGAACCAGTACGTTCCCAGCGTCCCTTCCACTTTTTGGAACTCGGCGCAGAAGATGTAGTTTTTCAGTACCGAAGCGATCGCCTGATAACAGAACTCCTTTGGATCTCCGGGCATTCCTTCCTCGCACCACTGCTGAAAGGCACGATGGGCGAAGTGATTGTACAATCCAGCGAAATTATCTTTACTGCGGCGATGGATTAAGAAACTAAGCAGCATCGAAGCTGGCCCTTTAAACTGGTCTTTGAGTCCTCCTGCCACTGGAATTACCCACAGTTCAGTAAATGGTTCGTTGGTGAAGTTCTCGTTAATAGTTAAGGCACGGTCAGGGCGGGATATAGTGATCGCAAAGTCTGCCTTATTTCCCTTGAGATATCCTCCGGCTTGTGCTTCTAAAATCGTCAGCTTAGGAGGGCAATCTAAAAGGAATTGCCCGTACTCTTTAGCGCAATTGGCTTGCAGTTTAGGTTGGCTAGGTGGGATGAGAAAAACGCTGTTATTGATTTTGATGGTTTCCATGATGGTGTTGTATTTGTTGTGTTTGTTTTAGTGAGTTAATGGGCTTAGTTAGTCGGCAATTTGTCGGAATCTTGTGTAATTGTCAGTAAAAAACCGTGTTTGGTATTCTGCACTCGTACTAGTTCTCTATCGAGTAATGATTGGATTACTGTTCGTGAGAAATTAATGCTGTGCAAAGGAGCAGAACCACCACTCAACAATTACCAATTCGCAATTCGCAATTCGCAATGACGGACGAAACTTGTACTGAACAAAGCCGAAGTATTGAAAAATTCATTCAGAAATTTAAGTTCCTAATTTAAATTCTGAAAAAACAATTAGTATTAATATTCAAACCAGCGTATTTTTGCTTAGTATTTTAATTGCGAATTGCGAACTGCGAATTGCGAATTGTTCGGTCAGAGCAGTTTTTGGGCGATTTAGCCATCAACTATGCCTCCAGGAATTGCTTTTAATTCGTACTTAAGCAGTTCAAGTTGGCGTAGACATTTTTCTATTTCAGCCTGAATCTCTGCTCTCAATTCCTCCGGTGTCAGTAATTTAATCTCGTTCTCTAAGTGATTTCCTTCATCAATGGAATTGATGTCAGGCATGACGATGTACCGCCAGCCTTCGCCATATTCGTATGCTAAAAGACTATCGATTAGGTAATACTTGATACCGATGATAATTCCCTGCTCTGTACGTTGTCCTAAAGTAAAACGAGGGTATTTCCAACCGTGTGGAATTGATATTGTTGGTTGCATGGTTGTAATTGGTGAAGTTGACTATGCTGCTATGGCTTTATCTGTAACTCTGGATTTCTTTGCTACTTTCATGAAGTCATCCAACCCAACTGCTGCTTCTGCTGCTTGAGCGTACCGAATCTGATCCATAGCGTTAGACCAGTGGGTGATGTGCTGAAATATCACCCCAATCATTGAATGACCTTTATAGACCCGATAATTTTTGGGGCAGGCTCCATTGACGTAAACGAGCGTGTAACCAGGGATTTCGATAATCTCTGCATTCGGGTCTGTTGGCGGTAGAAAAATTTTCTCTGGTGAATCATCCAACTCGGCTACTTGAAGAGAGGGCGTAGTTTCTGTGGTGTATGCCATTGTGATGTTTGTTACCTATTACACTGTAGAGGCGATTACAATTGTCTTGATGTGCAATCGCCCTTTTTATGTCAGTGGTTACGCTGCTACAGCTGGTCGGACTCCCAAAAACGTAATCGCTTCTTCTGCACTCAATGCGAATCTGTTCATGCCGTATGTGCGGGGTCTAGAATACCAGCCTTGGTAATTGCAACCGATGTAGCCTACTAGCTGATTATTTCGGTAAAGTTTAGTACTGAAGGATAACCAATCAATCTGGGGATGCCACAGGTTGAACTTGACACAAGCTTCTTCTAATTCATCGCTGAGGCGTTCATTGCGCTCCAATGGAGTTTCTGGAAGTGTCGCTTTAACCTCTGCAACTCTTTTTGCGAACCAGTCACGGTCGAATGGCAGTCGTCCACCATCAAAGAATTGCACCCATACGGTGATTCCGCCTTCTATCCAGATTGTGCGAACTGATTCGGGTTCAACTTCGATAATCTCAGCAATGATGTGGCGATCGCGAAATGTCAGAAAGTCTTGGGTTGGGGCTATAGCTTGGGCTTGGGTTTCGATGTAGTTGTCGAGTTCAGCTTGGGCTAGGGCTTGCTCATCTCTGCGAGGGGCATCAGCAAATGTGATTAGTGTGTTGAGATTGAAGCTTGGAGGTGCTTGCTCTGTATAGGTTGAATGCGTCATAATTATATTCCTGACTCATGCTTTGGGTTAGGTTTTCACAAAGGGCGATCGCTTCGTTGTCCAGACTGCGGCGGTCGTCTTTTGTTTAGGCTTATAAATATAGTATAGTGTCTGTTATCCCGTTTGTCAACACAATGGGATAACAAAATATAAATACCTGGGAGTACACTTGTTAATACAAGGGTTTCGCTGATAGCGTTGATCAAGAAAAGAGGAAAGTACTATGACTGAATCAAGGCTAAATATCAGGATTTCACCAGAAAAGAAGGATGCTTTTTACCAAAAGGTCAAGGAAGAAGGTAAGAACGCTACCGATGTCCTGCTTGATTTAATTGAGCAATATCTGGGTAACAAAGCTGAGTCTGGCGATATTGTGGAGCTAAAGCACAGAGTCGCAAAATTAGAAGAGTTAGTATTGGGGGAAACTGCCGCCTGAGAGAAGAGAACGAATCTCTCAGGCAATTACTAGAAAAACTAAAAGAAATGCTCAAGGAAAAACCCGCCAACCAATAGGCGGGTTTACTGCTTTAAAGGTGTTGCATCTTTTGTGATGATGCTGTGCTGCCATTTGGGATAACAAGCGTATTCTGTAAAAGTGTCACATCCCACATGGAAGTGGCGCATCTGTACCATCTGTGAGAACAGTTGGCTACAGGCAGTAAACAGGGGGTATAGCTAGTTCCTATACACCTCAAAATATGTTTTGTGCCTTTCAAAATTTGGAGAAAACTAAACCCTTGAGTTAGTGCCTCAAAAACATTGCTCTTTGGTCAGTCTCACAAATTGCACAGTTCATGATCAATAAAACAATATCAAATCGCCCTGTACCATCTACAGTGGCTAATTTTGTTCGCCCATATAAGCAGTTTTTTACGGGTGTATGCAGCACATATAGGTAAAACCATGCTGACACTAAACCGTTCCGAGACAACATCAGCACTCGATTACAACAACCTCAACACCAGCATCCAGGAAACCTTCACCGCCATCGACCGGTTCGAGTGGCAAGCGGTAGATGAAATCCTCCAGATGCGCGAACAGCAGCTTTACCTGCAAGCTGGCTATAAAAGCTTTGAAGAATACTGCCAGCGTGAATTATATGCCTGGGGCGGATACCGACGAATCAACCAACTGCTAGGAGCTAAAAAGGTCATAGACACAGTTGGTGAGTTGGGCGGACACATCAAAAACGAGCGTCAGGCCCGTCCACTACTGCGGTTAGTCAAGGAACCAGAGAAACTAAAACAAGCTGTAGCGATCGCTCTGAAAGATAACCCGTCTCCTGGTGAATCAGACTTTGCTGCTGCTGCCCAAAAAGTGGTTCCTCAACTTCCACGCAAAAAGCAATCTATTCAGGAACCATTGGTTCCCAAAACTCAAGAACCAGTGGTTCCTCAAAAAGCCATTGTCACAGTTTCACAACAGTCACACCCAAGGTATGGAGAATCGGGAACCATTGAGGCAGACGCACCAAATCGCTGGCAGCAGATTGTGACTTTTCCTGATGGTGAAAGGCTTTTGGTCAACAACATCGATTTGGATGCCTCAAGCGTTCCTTTTCCCAGAGAGCGCACTTACTCTACAGAATATGCCGAAGCGATCGCTGCACTCAAAGAGCAACATAAGCTTGAGTTAGAGAGACTTTCCCAGGAATTGAGGATTGGTTTGCAAACAGAAGCCACAACCAGAGCCGAAGCCCAGGTACAAGAACAAATTCAATCTCTGCAACAACTATTCAAGCAACAGAAAGAAGAAAATGTTCAGTTACAGCAGCGCCTCTTGGAGATGGAAGGATTACGGAAACTGGAGATTGAGAATCAACAACTCCAGCAACGTATTCAGGAATTGGAACACGCCGTAGAGCAACGTTCCTCGCAACAGTGGGGAAATACCATGACCCAGCAAGCTACCAAAGTTTTGAATAAGCAAGTTAAACAAGCTCTGGAGAAAACTATTGATCTGCGATCGCTGGCTATTGAACCACCCAAGGAGAATGCCCAAGAATGTCTGCGGCTGATGGGCATGGCATTGAAGAATCTCGCCAGTGCTATGAACAACACCCAAGCACTTGAAGCTGCTGCAATAATTCTGGGGAGTGACCCGACACCACAGGCTATCGCCTATCGAGCGGAGCAATTGTCAATGTTGCCTCAAGCGGTTATTGATATCAGACAGGTGCTTTCACAAGCTGGGTGTAGCTGGCAGGACTACTGGGCAGTGGCCCAAGAATATGAGGTGATTAAATCAGATTACTGGGCAGAACTTACCACCCAGGAAACAGAATTAATTTCCACACTCCAGAACGCATCCCTTCAACCGGACACTATTGGCATCGGCTCTATTGTTTCCCATGCTGATCCATACCGCACTTTGTATGTCGAGAGGGGTGAAGTAGTAGAAGAATTAGGAGATGAGGTGATAGTCGCTTGGGATTGTTGGAAGGAGCAATCGAAAAAGACTGACAGGTATTTCCGGGATGAGTTGCGATTCTGGCAACCTCAATAAGCTTCCAGGTATCGGTGACTTTTTAGACAACCCAATACAAGTACCAAGACCCGCATCACAGTGGGGGAAATTTTCGTGCGTCAACATAAACAGGAGATTGTACAATGACCGCAACTATTACAAGACCCAAACCCAAAAAAGCTGCTGCTAGAAAACCAGAATCCCCGTACAAGCGGCTTCATGTGATTATTCCCATTGAAGATATGCTCTGGGCATCGCAGCAAAAGCCATCAGTTACGCAATTGTGGCAAGAGTGTTGGACTGCTGACCCATACGGTTCTCGGTGGATGCCCCTTTCTAATGGGATGGGTTACAGTACTTTTATCTCTGCGAAGAAAATTCTAGCTGAAAGCGGGTTGTTCATTTTCAAACCTGACAAGTCCATAGAAGATGGACGGGAAACGGCTAGCTGGATGGTGAAGAATTTACATGGTAGTCGGATGAAGGAATTTTGGGACAAAGCCAATGCTGAAAAACAAGAACCCTGTGCTGAAAAACGAGAATCAAATGCTGGGGATTCAGAGATAGATGCTGGCTCCGAAGAAATG
Source organism: Nostoc sp. CCY 9925 (assembly GCF_963920935.1). Lineage (NCBI taxonomy): Bacteria > Bacillati > Cyanobacteriota > Cyanophyceae > Nostocales > Nostocaceae > Nostoc > Nostoc sp. CCY 9925. The sequence goes on from NZ_CAWUDO010000119.1 coordinate 7,926, forward strand.
GGTGCTTTAAATCAAGCATCTATTTTAGGTCAAAGTCAGTTAGAGCAAGGATTTCAGGAAACCTCACGAACTACTCAGGAACACCTCACAATCTCTTCAAAAGAGATTGTGAGGTGTATCTCTGACACGCTTACAGGAAATTCGCGTGAAGAGGAGACGGCTCATGCGCCCTTGGGGGGCGCTTCGCCTCAGACTGTTGAAAGCGTGTCAGAGAATGAGGAAGACTCGCCTACGGCGAATGACTGCACATCGCTGGCGCTTGTGGATGCTGCACAGAGTCAACCTGCTCCGTTGTTGGCTGAAAACCAGGATTGTGGTGTTGAGCCGAGGGACTGTCATGGAGGCGATTTTTCCGCCGCGCCCGTCGCTCAGAATGAATTTTCTTCAAGTTTGGCGATCGCTAATCAAAATCAGGGGCAGGTAGAACACGGTTATTCAGTTACGTTGTTGGTTGAAAATTTAGTTTCAGGTGGAGGAGTCAAAGCAGTTGATGAGGGTGAAAGTTCCGCCGCGCCCGTGCCAAATCCCGAAAAGTGGTCGCATGAGGCGATTGTTGCGCGGTCAAATCTGCGACCGGAACGTATGCAAAAACTGAAAGTAGCAGGCAATTCGGGGCAGAATCCGGGGTTTGACTTTTTGCAGGAGTGCTGGAGTGATGACCCTGCCTTGCAGATTGTGATCAAGAAATTACTGGCGAAGTTTCCGCAGTGGGGTATTGCGATTGTGGATGGGGTGTTGGTGGATTGGGAGGAGTAGCGAGCGCATCTGGTTCGCACTGGTTAAACATGAACTATTTAACTAAATATTTTTCCCTAAAATTGTCTCAATATTCAACCCAGATTGGATGCCTTGGTAAGCGATGACCACAGGAAGGACAAGGAAGAACAGGATATCTTTCAGCAGCTTCCATAAGAGTGAAATGATCTTGATTTATCCCATCTCCAAAATATGGATCGATAACCATAGGGTTAGCTGTTTTCCCTCGCCAACTGCAAAAACTACAGCTTAAAGTTTCTAAGTGGACTCTTTGAAAGTTTGATTCTATTTCAAGAAAAATATATGGCATCCATTTCTTTTCCTTCATCGATATTTTCCCAAGCCCCAAGTAAATTTCAGAGTACTTTTGAGTAAATTCAAGTGCTGCCCAAAGTAAATCTAAAATAGCCAGAGGCATATCATCTATAAGTGGATTTAATTGTAATATTTCCCAGTCAAGCTTACTAGGAAATAAAATTTCTTGGCCGTCAATAAAAGTATGTTTTATACTAGGCTTATTTGAGTTTATCATCTTCAGAGATAGTAATATTATTTACAAACTACTATAACTTATAACCTCCTTAACGCATTTGTTCCATACCGAATTAAGTATTCACTTTCTCCAGCATCAGGAAGAGTTTGAGGGATAAGTATAGATTTTGGGACACTTCCTTGGTAAATAGTTGAACCGAATGTATTTACTACCTTGGACTCAGAGGTTACTGAAATAAGAGTTTTATCAAGTTTAAAATCTCTAGGTAACTCAACCCCATATAATCCATGAACTTGAGCAAAATCATTTTCATTGCCCCATATTTTTAGCCATTCTTGGTGTACAGATTTTGCGTGTTCTATTGCATCTTGAATATTCCCACCATTTTCCATGTACCGTGTCTGGGCAGCATCACTTAAAATATATCCACTTTCTTCAAAAATACTATTTTCAAGATATCGATCTGTACCTCGGAAAATAGGTAGGTTTACTGCACCTGTTTCACTTGTCCATCCCGCTTTATAACTGCGATAACGGTTCTGCAAGTAAGAAGTAACTTGCATCTGTCCCCAACGACGCAAAGTTCCATTGGCATCCATCGCCGCACCAAGGAATTGTTTAGTTGTCTTGAAAGCAAATGGAGCAAAAGGCGCTAAATTGAAAGCATCACTCCACTCCAATTGTCCTTGGCGGATATGAGTTCCAGTCTGCCAAGCACCAATACCAGTACCAATTGCATCATAAGTAGTAGCAATCCACTTAGAGCGACCCATACTAAAAGTCAGTTTCTCAGGCGTGGCAGCGCCGAGTATCATGGCAGCACCTGTTCCAGCCAATTGCCCCATATTCCACATGAAGCCAGAATGATTTTGTTCTGCAACTTCTCCATAAAGCCATCTGCGGACGTGAGTAGAACCACCAAAGCTGACAGTATTAGCAAACCCAGCCACCCACTGGTCAGTCAGATTCAGCAAGTCTTCGCCACTAGCTCCCGATGCATAAGACCCAATCAGATTTGCAGCACCAATACCTAAACCTGCAAACAAGCCAGTGATTCCTATACCAGTCAAAATTTCCGTTAGAGTGAAGTATCCAGTCGGGTCAGTGAAATTGACCGGATTTGCATGGGCATACTGATAGTCATGTTGACTCATCGGGTCATCCATGAACCCAGCAAACGCATCCTTGGAAATAAACCTTCCTAAATCAGCGTCATAGTACCTAGCTCTGAGATAATCCAAACCAGTCTGGCTATCCCGTTGCTCTCCGGCAAACTGATAGGAATTTTCGGCAGTTCCCGTACTAAAAAGCAGACGACCATAAGCATCATAGGTATAATTATCAACAACCTGCCCTATTGCATTTGTCAAAACGCGAGTCGAACCCAAGCCGTCAGTGTGATAGTAATTTTCATTGCCACTACGATCGCTCTTAATTAAACCCAGTCCGTAAGTATACTCAGCAGTAACTTGACCATTAGTGTCATATTCTAGTAAGACCTGGGACACACCACGCATCGGGTCTACCAAATAGTTGGTTCTAACGCCATCAGCAATACTAGCAACGCGATCGCCCGACGCATCGTAGATATATTGCTGGTGTGAAGTGCCATTAGTATTAGTGGTGGTAACGCCAACCAAACGATTCTCGCCATCGTTAATCCAGTCATAAGTGACAGTTTGTGTCTCATCACTGCGACTCTTCATAGAGCCATTGCTGTCGTAAGTAAACTGAGTAACTTTACTTGCTTGAGATAAAGAAGTTAGGCGATTATTGCCGTCGTAAACATAAGTAGTTAGCCCCTCAGCAGAGTCAGTCCTGCTTAAACGGTTGCCAACTAGGTCAAAGGTATAGTCAATAGTGCGATTGCCATTTGTCGAGTCTGTAATCTTTTCTTGAGTGAGCCGGTCGAGGTTATCATAAGTATAATTAACCACGCGCCCAGAATTTTCTACAACCTGCGTCCGATAGCCTACCGCGTCTAGGGTATAACTGTAGCTGGAAATGATATTTCCGGCTGAATCCCGATCATCTAAGTACTTTAATTGATTGCGTTCATTGTACTGGCGATTTTCTACCGTACCATTTGCGTTAGTTGTGCGAATGAGACTGCCTACAGCGTTATAGTCATAATCTGTCAGCGTTCTACCAGCAACAATAACCTGATCCAAGCGATTGAGTGCGTCGTAGATATAATTGACAGTGCCTGCACTTGTAGTTTGGCTAGTTAAGTTACCCAGCAGATCATAGCCGTAGCCAATAGCTTGCCCGTCAGGGTTAGTAATTGATGCCAAGCGATCGTAGTTATCATAGCCATAGCGGGTAACTCCTCTGCCATCTGTTACCGTCGCAATTTGAGAGGTAATAGGGTCGTAAGTGTAAGAAACCGCAGCCATACTCGGGTTAGAGAAAGACTTGGTATCCAAGCGCCCGTATTGGTCGTAAGCATAGTTGATAATATCGCTATTAAAGTCTTTATAACTTTCAACTTGTCCTAAGTTATTGTAGTCAGTTTGCTTACGCTGACCCATTGGTAAAACAGTCGCAACTTGGCGGTTAAACAAGTCATATTCGTATTGAGTGACGTTTTCATTGGCATCTTCAACAGCAGTCAACCGACCGTAAATATCGTAGGTATAATTAGTACGAGTTGCATCAGCTAATTCAACTGTAGTAAGTTGACTGAGGTTGTTGTAGAAATATTGCTTTTTGTGCTGGTTGGCATCTGTTTCGCTCTTGACTCGGCTGTAGCGGTCGTATTCTACTTCTGAGCGTTCGCCAGTATGAGCGATAGTAGCAACTTGCCGACCGTATTTGTCGTATTCCAGCTTGGTAAAATGTTGAAGGGCATCTGTGACTTGAGCCAGTTTGCCACGTTGATCATAGGCATACTCAGTGCGTTCATTGAGGGCATTAATAACTGCTTTAACCTGCCCGTACTCATCATATTCGTAGCTAGTAGTTTGCCCTAACTCATTAGTTTCTGTTTTGAGACGGCTTAACTCGTCGTAAGTTACCTGATTTTTGGAACCATCAAAGAAAATCGTTTCTTTAGCACGAGCGTTGTCATCATAAACAAAGCGAGTAGTACGGTTTTTGGCATCAGTAACAGTTTCAATTTGTCCGCCACGATTGTAAGTATATGTGCTGTAATTACCCAATACATCCTGTTCGCGCTCCAAGCGTCCCAAATCGTCGTACCAATACCTACTACTGTTACCAAAGATATCAATCTCTTCTTTGAGACGACCAGCAGCTGTGTATTTGGTAATAATCTTGGGATTGTCGTTGGGATCGTTGGGAGTTTGGTCAGGCAGTATAGTTTCCGAAAGTCTACCTAGTTCATCATAAACGTAGCGGGTGGTGAGTCCAGTGGCAGATGTCGCCTCAATGACGTTACCTGCATTATCGTACTTGGTATTGGTTTTGGGATTGTCATTGGGATTGTCTGGGGTATTGTCAGGAAGAATTACATCAGTAAGTCGTCCTTTATTGTCATAGAAATAATGAGTGCGGTTGCCCAGACTATCTTCAGTGAAGGTAATTTGTCCTAGAGTATTGTATTCAGTTTTGCGAACATTACCGTATTGGTCAGTAACTTGGGTAGTGCGACCATTCTTGTCATAAATGTAGCTAGTGGTAAGATTTTGTACTCCCTGGTCTGTAATGACTTTAGCAGTTACATCTTTGACTCTGCCGTTGGCATCGTAAACAGAAGCAACCACATTACCACGACTATCAACTAGATTGTTGGGGTTGCCAAATTCATCATAGCCATACTGCATTACTTGACCGTCTGGAGAAACTTGCTGGATTAAGCGTCCAAACTGGTTATACTTATAAGTCGTCACCAAACCATCTGCATCAGTACTCTTAGTTAAGTTGCCGCGACTGTCGTATTCCGAGAAAACAGTCAGTCCTGTAGGAGAGGTGATTGACAAAGCTTGACCCCGTTGGTTGTAGGTCGTGCGAATCACCTTACCTACACTATCTTCGATAGTCAGAACGTTATCACGGTCATCATAAGTGTATTTAGTTACAACACCATCTGCATCAGTTTCACTTAGCAGGTTATTGTCATTGTCATAAGTACGGGTAGTAATTCCTCCCTTAGCATCAATTTCTTGCAGGACATTTCCGCGTTCGTCGTAGATGTAAGTTGTAGAGTAACCGCGTGTATCTTTAACTACCTGCCTGGAGTTATTCGGGTCATAGGACATCTCGACGGCTTTACCGTTAACATCGATGATTTCCTTTAACCGCCCGTCATCACCGTACTCGTTCTTGACACCAGTCCTGCCCAAGGGGTCGATGATTTTGTCAAGGTAGTGCGATCGCTGCTCATCATACTCCATGCGGGTGGTGTTACCTTCCCGGTCGGTTACGCTGACCAAATCATCCTGAGCATTATACTGGTAATGAATTTGCTTACCAGCCGGGTCAGTAACAGTAGCAATTCTGCCCTGCGCGTCCCGCCCAAACGTAATTTTTTGCCCAGTGGAACTAGTAATATCCGCGTCTGTATACGTCAGTTTGTTACCATTGGTATCCGTGACAGTCAACAAGTCACCTGTTGCTGCATCAATCTCGTATACCACCCCTTCTTTGGTGGTTAACTTATACTTGCCACCAAATAGCGGATCGGCAGGATTGTAAGGGTTTCCTTGAAAACCGTAGAATAGGTCAGAATCTTGTTGCCTAGTGATAAAATTGCTTTCGACCGTCAGCGTATTGGTTACACCTTTGTCAGCAACAAATTCTGGCTGATAGAAATACTTAGAAAAATAGAGTAAAGAGCCACCATCGACTTGCTCGACTTGCTTGGCCTTAAATGTAAATGCTTCTCGTTTCCCACCAGGGAGAGTTATGTATACTTTAGTACCATTTTTGAAAGGATTTTGGTAGCCCACAAGTTGGCTATCTTCGCTGGGTGGACGCAGAGAAGTCCGCAGGTCTGTGTCACGGAATTCCATCCGCCAACCGTAGCCGAAGTCATCCGTGCTACCAGAAGTGAGCGTGTCGTAAGTACGAGTTAGAGTGATGGGAATTCCCGTTACAGGAACTGTCAAATCCGTAAATGACAACCTAAAGTTGCCCAGTTTCAAATCCCCAGCAACATCAATCACCTCATCTACATAACTGATGTGGCCACCATTGTCGGCAACTTCCAGGCGCAGGATATACGAGTCATTTTGCAGCAATGAGGGGTCGAATTTACCCAACACCCCATCAGCGATCGCAGTTGGATTATCAACAAAAACTATCTCCTTGAATTCTCCACCAGCAACAGGTGCAACCAAGAGACGGTAATAATCCAAGCTGCCATCATCGGAAATAGAACCCTTAATATCAACGGGTGCAGTTATTAAACCACCAGTGATCGCACTCAAATCAAGACTGACATCCGGCGCATTCACATCACTGGTGTCAATTACTGCCACACTGAATGTAGCTTCACTAATATTACCAGCCGAATCTGTAGCGATCGCTTTTGCGGTTATCGTCCCGGCAGTGGTGGGTTTGAATGTTGCCATGCCATTGCTATCCAGCACTACCGCAGTTCCATCAATCAGTAATCGCAAGCCTGCAACCTTTATATTGTCGGTTGCCCGTGCTTGGAAAGTTATCGACTCGCCTAGATTTACTAGGTCGTAATTCGCAATCAGCCTAACTTTCGGTGCTTCCGTGTCAGCCGCCACCGACAGATTATACTCTTGCTGCCCAGTTCCGCCGTTGGCATCATTGACTGTAATTACAACTGTGTGACTGCCAACATTATTAGTAGTCGGTGTCCAGCGCAGTCTGCCGAGAGTATCCAGTGTCATTCCCAAATCACGGGATGCCTGATCCAAGGTGTAAGATAAGCGATCCCCATCCGCATCACTGGCAATTACATCATAGCTGTACGTACTGCCAGGGGTTGCTGTTAGCATGGGTGTAGAGCGAATCACCGGAGCATTATTAACTCGTGCAGTCAGTGCAAAGCCCTGTGCTGCGCCCAAACCAGCAGCGTCCACCGCTCCCACAACTATCTTGTAGTTACCAGCCACAGGGTTAGCCCAAGTGAGCAATCCAGTGGTAGAGTCAATGCTGATACCTGTTACACCCGCAGGCACAGACAACAATTGATATGTTAGGCGATCGCCAGCATCTGGGTCAGTAGCCTGTACCTGATAGCTATAAGGACTACCAACTGCGGCTAAGTATACAGGTGTAGAGGTGATACTTGGGGCAGTGTTGATAGCAGTTGCACCAACCTCAATGGCGTAAGTCTGCGTGGTTACAGCACCTTGAGCGTCGCGTGCAAAGACTTCAACCTGTTGAGAACCGATTTGCGACGCTTGGGGTGTCCAGCGAATTGTGCCATTGTCGTCAATCGTCATCCCCGCAGGTTTACGACCTAAGCTGAAGGTAAGGGGGTCGTTTTCTGGATCGGTGGCAACAACAGTGTAGGTGTAAAGCTGATTTTGGGCGGCTCTGGTTATGGGATTGGAGACAATTGCAGAAGGAATATTAGTACCAGTGACAGTAAGAGTAAATTCTTGACCAACAAAACTACCCCAAGCATCAGTGAGACGCACCTTAACATTATGTTCACCAATTTGATTGCTTAATGGTTGCCAACGCAGAGTTCCCCGTTGAGCATCAATCACCATACCCTCTGGTGCTGCATCCAAGCTCCACAACAGCAAATCGCCATCAGGGTCGCTACCTGTGAGATTATACTCATAAGTCCGCTCTATATTTGTAATTAAGTCGGGAGCAGAAGTAATACTGGGTGCATAGTTAGCAGCAGTATTACTAACGTTAAGGTTAAAGCTTTGAGTTTGAGTAGAACTACCATCACTGACATTTATAACTACAGGCTGAGAACCAAACTGAGCCGCAGTAGGTGTCCAAGTGATGACACCATCTGAAGTAATATTCATACCCGTTGGAGCAGTCTGCAAACTGTAAGTTAAGATATCACCGTCAGGGTCAGTGGCTTCAAGTTTGTAGTAGTAACTATTACCTAGTCGCGTTTGAGTCCGAGGAGTGGAAGTGATGACAGGGGCAAGATTCGGTGCAGCAGTGTTAACAACTAGGCTGACTTTCTGTAGTCCTTCTCCACCTTTGCCATCAATAACTTTAATAGAGAATTCCTGAGTGCCAAGTTGAGCAGCAGTAGGAGTCCAAGTGACTAAGCCAGTTGTGGAGTTAATTGTAATGCCACTGGGAGCGCCTGTCAGTAGTGAGTAAATTAAAGTATCACCATCAGAGTCCAGTGCTTGAGCTTGGTAGCGGAAAGTTTTACCTACTTGCGGGTTAGCTGTTGGTGTAGTGGAGGTAAAGACAGGTTCATGATTTTCTGGCAATACTGTCCCTTGGAAAGCCTGTAACGCCATACCACCCTGACCATCTTGCACCCGTAAGATGACATTAAATATTCCCGCCTGATTTGCTTTGGGACTCCAGATCAAAGTACCAGTTTCTTTATTAATGAGCATCCCTGACGGTGCTAGGGTGAGGTCGTAGGTCAGTGGGTTGGCATTAGGGTCAGATGCGTTCGCCCTATAAATCAGTTCTTCTCCTACTGATAGAGTGGGTATTGGAGCCGTAGTGCGGAAAACTGGGTCTTGATTAGGGGGGGTAGCAACTTTATGCAGGGCAAACAAATGGCTAAAGGTTGACTCACCTGCAACAGTAACTGTATCAACAAAGCTATCAGAACTAGGAGCAGTTTGAGTATAACCACTGGGAACAACTTGTCGTACTATGTACGTTTCGGGTAGCAGATTATTAAAAGTATAATAGTACTTAGTTTCGCCAAGAATGGAGTTACTAATATCTTCTTTCGTCAACTGCCAAGGTTCATCAGCATCAAAAATTGCATTATTGTTTAAATCAAGGTATACAGTAATGTTTTCTAAAAATGGTTCGGTTGAATATCGAGAATCCCAGCCGCTAAAAATGTCAATTAACTCGTTAACATCTTTTAACTGGATGGCATTCGGATCTACTTTCCGCAGCTGCGTCATGCTTGAACCACTACCAATACCAAAGGCAGTAACATTAATACCCGCAGCGCGAATCTCAGCAATTACTGTTTCATCTACATTACCAAACCCATCAGACATGAAAATCAGATTGGGATCGCCTGGCAGACTATCGATGATACCTTTGGCAGCTATCAAGCCGGATGTAAAGTCTGTGCCACCACCAGGACTAATAAAGTTGAGAACTTCCTTAATATCTGCAATACCATTAGCGTTGTTATCGGCTAATGCTGTAGTGTATAATTGGATTCCTGGCTCAGAGGGGTTCATATCGAGGAGAGAAGCTTGGCTACCCCACAACACAACACTTATTTTGGCGCTATCGCCTCGTCCTTGAAGTACTAGCTGTTCGCTGAGGGCAATTGCTGTTGCCAATTCCATATCCAAAATAGAGTAGGAACCGTTAGCAAAGTCTTTGAGGTCAGTTTTAGTCCAATCAACAGTACGTTCCCCAGCACTACCAGAAACATCAATTGCAAATATAATATCTGGGCTAGCACCATTAACTAACGTTGTATCCCGAAAACCATTCCTATTAACGTCTTCAAATACTGCACCTTGGATTTTACCTAAAGCACTATAAATATCAACTGCAAATGACTGAATATCTTTACCACCACGACGATCTGAAACTTCTACTTTAAAGTTAACTGTGCTACCAGGAGTTACAGTAGTCTCTGGGAACCAAATTATTTCTCCAGTATCGTTGTTAATTAATGCTCCCAGTGGTGCATCTAACAAGCGATAAACTAGCGGATCTCCATCTGGATCTAGACTCTTAAGTTGGTACTGATAAATTTTATCAGCCAAACCAAATCTAGTATCGGGAGTACTAATGATGATCGGACTAGCATTATCTGGGTCTGGCCAAAGTTTGATATTAAACTCTTGAACTGCACTAGCACCTTGAGCATCTTCGACACCTAATTTCACCGAGAATAAACCCAAGGAATTGCTACTATTGCTAGCCGTTTCCCCGATACCAGATGTAATCACATCAGCCGTTACTTTTTCATGGCGAAGAACCCTGAAGTTATAGTCAATCTTGCCTGTGCTTGGTCCACCTTGAATGTAAAGGTAATATTCTCCTGTCTCAGCAATAACAATCTCTGTGTCATACCTTTGTTCGATGTCAAAAAGTTGGTTATTGCCAGAACCAAATAACTTCCAACGATAATTTCCAGGGTCATTACCAGGGGTACTGGAGGAAATACTGTCGAAGTAGAGGCGATCACCTGCTTGCGCTTGTAGTTTAAAGAATTGGCTAGTTTGTCCGTTCTCTAATGAACCAACCTTTGGCAAACTGTAAGTAATTTCCGGTGCTGTGGCCATATCCAACAGTTGGAAAGAATAGTTGCGACTGGCTGATTGGTCATTAGCAATAACGAGATAATATAAACCATTCTGAGTCAAAGAAAAAGATCCGCGATCGCCATTCCATTGGAAGTTACTTTGCGAGAAAACAGTATTGCCATTTGAATCATACAAAGAAGCTCTGACGTTTTCACCAATCATGGCGTTGAATATAATTTGTTGTCCCTTTACGCCATCAAACGTATAAACTTTATTTTGTAAAGCATCCAGATTACCTGACACCTCACTGCCAATTTCCAGATAGTTGAGATTTGGTGTACTCAAGTTTTTGGGCAGTTCTAGCAAGTTGAATTGATATTCGCCAGTAGTGTAGCTATAGTAGCCAAATGTTTGTAGTTTGTAATTGCCAGTCTGCTCTAAAAGAATTGGACCACGGTCGAGTCTAACTTCATGGTCAGTAAAAACGTATTTACCGTCAGGATTGAGAAGTCTTGCCCGAATTTGTGAATTGTTGAATGGTGCCTGACCGTCTAAGATCATCAAGGTGCCAGCATTAGCAGTAAAGTCATAGTCAATTACTTGACCAGCATTTAATGTGCCACTTTGTATAACTCCTACTCCCGTATTGGGCAGTGGAGCAACGGAGATATCGGTGACAGATAAACTGTAATTAACAGGGTTAATGCTATTGCCAACAATAGCTAAAGTGTATAAACCAGCAGCACCGAATGTGACATTAAAATCAGGATTGTTAGCAGATGGGACTTTGATAGGAGTACCATTGGGGTCGTAGAAAATCCAGTTGGCTCCGATCCAAGTAGCAGCACTTAAGTCAAAATTGAGTCTCTGTCCAGGGCTACCTGTTAACTGGTAAAGGTCAACTATGTTACCAGGGTTTAGCTGACCAATGATGGAATTGCCAAAGGTAATTTCAGTGGATTGAGTGCGATCTTTGAGAATAAAACTATAATTACCTGTAGTAGCGCCATTACCATCAATTAACAGTCGGTAAGTTCCAGTTTCTTTTAAATTAAATGCTCCCCAATCACTGTTGGTATTGTTATCTAAAACTAAAACTCCGCTGGGAGCAAATAACTGCGCTTTCAGGCTAGTATTACCGCTAATTGCATCAAAAAACAATTGCTGACCAGCATGACCACTGAAAGTATAAGTATCATTTT